>JACQTM010000184.1 GCA_016210825.1 Hyphomicrobiales bacterium | reverse complement strand
TCTTGGTTTCTTGCTATTTCGGCTCAATTCCCGATTTTTTCGCCACGTCGCGCCATTTTGCCACTTCGCTCGCAAGATGTTTGCCGAAATCCTGCGGGCTCGTGAGATTGACGAGCGCGCCGGCGCCGGCAATGCGCTTTTGGATGTCCTCGCGCGCCAGTACCTGCTTCAAACCGTTATAGGCCTTGTCGATGACAGGCTTCGGTGTATTCGCCGGGAAGACGAGGCCGTACCAGCCGAGCACCTCGCAGTTCGGCACGCCGGCTTCCGCCAGCGTCGGCACGTCGGGAAGCGTCGGCCAGCGTTTCGGCGTTGTCACCGCAAGAATTTTCAATTCGCCGGCCTGCACTTGGCCGGCGACGGCATGAGCGAGTTCCACCGCATAATCGACATCCTTGCGTAGCAAGCCCGTGATCACAGCGGGTGTGCCACGATGGCCAATATGAACCACTTCGATGCCCGCTGATTGCCGGAACAATTCGCCGGTGAAGTGTTGGGTCGAGCCAATGCCCACACTGGCAAAATTCAGTTTGCCCGGAGAGGCTTTCGCCGCGGCAATCAGCCCCTTGATGTCGTTTGCGGGAAAATCTTTGCGCGTGACGATAACGAAGGCCGAGTTGGCGACCATGCCGACCGGGGCGAAGTCTTTCACCGAATCGTAGTTGAGCGACTTGAACATCACCGCCGACACTGTGTGGCCGGCGCTCAGCATCGAGGCTGTGTAGCCGTCGGGCGCCGACTTCGCGGTTGCCTCGGAGGCGATCGAGCCACCGGCACCCGGCTTGTTTTCGGTTATGACGGCCTGGCCGAGCAATTCGCCGAGAGGGTCGGCAATGATGCGGGTGACGATATCGGTGCCGCCGCCCGCGCCAAAGCCGACTAGGATGCGGATTGGTTTCGTCGGCCAATCCTGCGCCGCGGCTGGCGCGGATACCAAACCGGCGACGAAAGCCGCGAGGCAAAGCGCGCGATAAATGCTGGTCGTTCGCATGGCATCCTCCCCTTTTGTCAATCGTACCCGCCGACGGCAGGCGGCTCTTATTATTCCCCGCTAGCGAACCCGGCGTGCCTGTGCCCTGTCAAGCTTCTTCGACCCAATCAAATGATTTCAAGCGCTTGAATGCGCTTACCGTCGAGACCGACCTGGCGCGCGGCGGCGATTAATGCCGCGAGCGTATCGTCAGGCAGCGGCACGCCTTTCGCGCGACGTTCAACGCGATTGCGGATTTCCGGCTCGCCCGGCACCAGCACCTCGCCGCCCAATTCGACCGGCTTCGCGCTTTTGACGAAGGACACGCAGCGCGCAACCTCGGTGGGGAAAAACTCCGCCGGATCGATCGTTTTTGGGTTGATGTAGAATGAGAACATGCCCTGCGACCAGCGCCGCTCGAACGTGGAGGCGCCATTGCCGGTGAGCGCGCCGCCGAGCATCTCGCACATTAGCGCGAGCCCCGAGCCTTTGTGCTCGCCGAAGGCGCGAATCGCGCCCCTCCCCTTCTTGTAATCGCGCTGCGGATTCTTGTCGTAATCGCCATAGAGCACGTGCGGATCGCCGCTCATCGTGCCGTCGGGAGCGACCAGCGCGTTGTCGGAGATCGGTTTGCCGCCCTGGCTGGCAATCAACACCTTGCCTTCGGCGACGAGCGAGGTTGCAAAATCGAGTACGATCGGTTCAGCGTCCCCGCGCGGAATGCCGACGCAGAAGGGCGCCGTGGAAAAACGGCGATCGACACCGCCGAACGGCGCGACGAGAACGCTCCCCACCACGTTGACCCAATGCACCGAGACAAGCCCCGCCGCCGCCGCCATCTCCGCCCATTCGCCAACGCGGCCGACATGGCCGGAATTGCGCAAGCCAATTGCTGAAAGACCATGCGCCATGCATTTCTCGATGCCGATGGCGACTGCCTGCGGCGCCACGGTTTGGCCAAAACCGAATTTACCATCGAGGATCGCGAGGACTGGCGTGTCGATGACGCGCTCCACTGTCTGGTCGGGATGCAGCATGCCGTCGCGCTTCCATTGCACGTAGCGCGGCACGCGCGCGACGCCATGGCTATCGTGACCGGCGAGATTGGCGCCAACGAGATACTTGCCGATGCGCGCGCTTTCCGCGTGCGAGCATCCGGTAGCGGCGAAAATGTCGCGCACGAAATCTTCGAGATTTTTGGCTTTGATGCGGACCATGCCGGAGCCGTTAGGACGCTTTTTCGTCTTCGATCGGATTGCGCAATATGCCAACGCCTTCGACTTCGATCTCACAGACGTCGCCAGCCTTCATCCATACCGGCGGCTTTCGCGCGTGGCCAACGCCGGACGGCGTGCCGGTTACGACGATGTCGCCGGGCTCGAGCGTCATGCCTTTGGTGAGATAAACCAGCATCTCGCGCACCGGGAACATCATGTTGGAAGTGTTATCCGATTGCATGACCTGGCCGTTGAGCCGGCTCTCGATCTTCAGCCCCGCCCCCGCCACCGGTAATTCGTCGGCGGTCACCATCCATGGACCGAACCCGCCGGTCCGGTCGAAATTTTTGCCCATGCCCCATTGCGTGGTGTGGCGTTGAAAGTCGCGCACCGAGCCCTCGTTGAAGCAGGAGAAGCCCGCGATGCAGGATGGCGCATTGTCGAGGGTGAGATGCTTGGCTCTGCGGCCGACGATCAGCGCCATCTCGGCCTCATAATCGAGCTGCTCGGATTCACGCGGGCGTACAATCGGACTTAAGTGCGGAACGAGCGAGGTCCGGCAGCGAAGGAAGATGCTTGGGAATTTTGGGACGTTGTCGCGCTGCGGACCCTCCTTGACGTGATCGAGATAGTTCAAGCCGAGACAGACGATCTTGTCCGGCCGCGCTACCGGCAGCGCAAATGTGAGGCCTTGCAGCGGCCGGCGCGCGGAGGCCGGCGCCTTGCGGACGAGATCGCTCACGGATTTCAGATCGCCGCCAGTCTGCGCCAACAACGTGCCGAGGTCGTTCGGCACTTTCGTATCGACCGCCTGCAGATCGATGACCGTTTCGCCATCGGCCACGCCAAGGCGCAATTGCGACTGCGTTTCAAATCCAACGATTTTCATGGAGCCTTCCGTTGTTATGGATCGCGACCCTCCGCCTCCAGGCCGTGCGACTGCGCGATCAATGTCCAGACCTGATCGACGAGTTCCTGGAACCGGGGTGTCCGTTTGACATTCAACAGTCTCGGCCGGGGCAGATCGACGTCGATGATACGCATCAGCCGGCCGGGCCGCGTGCCGAAAACCGCAATTCGATCGGCAAGCATTACAGCTTCGTCGATCTGGTGGGTGATGAATAATACGGTCTTCGCCGTCTCCGCGACAATGCGCACCAGCTCCTGCTGCATCGCCTCGCGTGTCAGCGCGTCGAGCGAGGCGAAGGGCTCATCCATCAACAGGATATCGGGATCGACCGCGAAAGCGCGCGCGAGGTTGACGCGTTGACGCATACCGCCGGATAATTCATGCGGATAATGGCCTTCGAAACCGTTGAGGCCGACGAGCGAAATGATATCGCGCGCGAATTTTTCGTTAGCCGCGCGTTTTTTGCGCTGCAACTCCGCACCGAACGTGACATTGCGCAGCACGTTGCGCCATGGATAAAGCGAATCGTTTTGAAACACGAAGCCGCGATCGGCGCCCGGCCCATGCAGCGGCTGGCCGGATAAAACGATGCGGCCGGCGCTCGGCGCATCGAGCCCCTGGACGATGCGCAGGAAGGTCGTCTTGCCGCAACCCGAAGGCCCGACGATGACGAAGAATTCGCCGGCGCGCACCTCGAAGCTGATGTCTTCGAGCACGGTCAGCGAGCCGCCACCGCGACGATGGAAGGTCTTACCGATCTCTTGAACGGCCAGTTTCACCTCGCCTGGTGCCGTTGAAGCCTCGATCATTTCAATCCTCCAGCGGCGCCGGCCTCCAGCGCACGAGACGCATTTCGACGCGCTGCAACGCCCAGGTGAGAACGACGCCGGCGATGGCAAGGCAGAGAATTCCCGCAAACAGCGCCGGAACGTCGAAGGTTTGGCCCGATGTATAGATCAGGAAGCCCAAGCCCGCGGTCGCGCCGAACAGTTCGCCGACCACGACGCCAACGATCGCGCGCCCGATTGCCAAGCGAATGCCGGTAATGACGAAAGGCAAAGCTGCGGGCACGAGCACCTTGCCGACGATCTGTACGGGGGTCGCACCGAACGCGCGCGCCACGTCGAGATAATGCTTATCCACGTTGCGGACGCCGGAAGTCGTGCTGATCAGAATGGGAAAAACGGAGATGAGGAACACGACGCCGACCTTGGAGGCAACGCCGATGCCGAGCCAAAGGATGAGCAACGGCGCAATGGCGACCAGCGGCATGGCATAGAGCGCGTTGACATAGACTTCCGTGTAATCGGCGACGGTACGGCTTGCGCCCATTACGATACCGAAAGCGATGCCGAACACGATCGAAAGCGCCATGCCATAGCCGATGGCACGAAAGCTCGCGGCAATGTGGGTCTGCAATTCACCGGTTCCCCAGAGGCGGATCAATGCGAGGATCACGTCGGAAAGCGGCACGAAAAACAGCGGATTGGTCAAGACGTAGCGGCCGACAATTTCCCATCCGGCAATGACGACGATCAATGAGATCAGCGAACGGCGTACGCGCGGACGTTTGACCGCGTGCCACAGCCGGTGCCATGTGGAAATCCGTTGCGCCGGCGACGCCGGCTGCGGCCGCTTCGGCGTGACGGTATCCATCACGCGCTCAGGGAATCGCTGCGGCGACATGGGTGGCAACCTGCGCGCGGGTCGCAACCCAGATATCGTCGCGGCCGCTTGCGCCGCGCGCGATTGTCTCATAGGCCCAGGCGCCGGACGGGCGGCCATAACAATGCGCATGCGCGGTGACATCGATCATCACCGCATCGCTCTCGGTCAAAGCGTGTTTGAGAAAATCGTCGAACAGCTCGACGAATTGCCGCGGCGAACGGCCGAAGCGCATGGCGTGCGGCAGGTCGTTGACTTCCATGACCAACGGGATCGCGACGATCCGCCCAGTGTCGAAAATTTGTACATACGGCCGATCGTCGTCGAATACATCGCCCTGCCAGTGATAGCCCGCCTCGACCAGCAGCCTGGCGGTGCCTGCGCCCGGCGTCCCGCGCGGACTGATCCAGCCCTTCGGCTTCGCGCCGACCGCAGTACTGAGTAATTTTGTCGTGGTCGCGATATTTGCGCGGTCCTCTTCGTGCGTGAGCTTCGCCGGCACGATCTCCTGCGCGTACCCATGCGCAACGATTTCATGACCGGCATCGGCGATCGCCCTGACGCGATCAGGAGCGCGCTCGGCCAAAACGCCGCTGACCATCACGCTCGCGCGTGTCTTCGCGCGATCGAGAACACGCAACAGGCGCTCGATGCCGCGCACCACGCCATAATGGCCCCACATCAGCGCGTTGGTGTCGAAAATGCCTTGAGGAAGCGGATTGCCCATTGGACCGATGCCAGGGGCTTTGCCGTCCGACCATGCCTCGAAGGCGACATTGAAGACGACGGCAACCTTCTGCCCGCCGGGCCAGCGAAAATCGGCGCCGAGCCGTACCGCGCAGGCGCCGTGCGCAACCGCGTCCTTCTCCCCGACGGCCATGACCCCTCCCGTGCGCGGCTATTTGTGCCGCTTCTGACCGGCGTCTTTGCACCTAACACGGGACGTCTGGAGGAGTCTAACGGTGCAGCACCGCGCCTATTTTAGCGCCAGCGCGTGAACGGAAAACAGCTTCGCACTATCGGTCCACACCGCAAGCGCCGTCCAGCCGGAGCCGCGCGCCAGCGCGCTGAAGGATTCGACGGAATATTTATAGCTGTTCTCGGTGTGGATGGTTTCGCCGGCGCGGAACTCAATCGTCGCGCCGCCGATTTTAACTTTCTGGCGCTTGAGACTGGCAAGATGCATCTCGATGCGGCTGCGCTCGCGATTAAAAAAAGCGTGATGCTCGAAACGCGTGAGGTCAAAATTGCCCTTAAGCTCGCGATTGATGCGCGTCAGTATGTTGAGATTGAAGCGCGCGGTCACACCCTCGGCATCGTTATAGGCGGCGTTGAGGATGTCCGTATCCTTGACGGTATCAACGCCAACGATACAGATCGCGCCACGCCCGAGAATATCGCCGGCATGGCGCATGAACGCGGCGGCCTCATATGGCTCAAAATTGCCGATGGTCGAGCCCGGAAAGAAGCCGGCGCGCGGTGCATTGGCC
>JACQTM010000182.1 GCA_016210825.1 Hyphomicrobiales bacterium | reverse complement strand
GCGGCGTTGATGTACACCTTGCTCGGCCGCGCGATCCTCGGCCTGGTCATTGACCACAATTCAGAAAACTACATCTGGCGCTTTTTTTGCCGCTTTACCAATCCAGTTGTCCACGTAGTCGCGATCGTGACACCGAAGGCTGCGGCGCCCGTCGTGCTTTGGCTGTTGGCGTTTGTCTGGCTGTTCTGGATCAGGGTCGCGTTCTACGCGCTATTTGCCGTGCTCGGCTTGTCGCCGCGAATATAGGATAGCGCCCAGAATGGAACGGAATGCTTATTACATCGGGATCGCCTTCTTCGGCATGATCAACGGGATTTTCAATCCGTTGATCGTGTTCGCCTATGTCTGGGCCAAGGTGTTTATGTCCTACCCGCTGTTCGGCTATGAGCCTCTGATTTTCTACTTCGCGTCACTGATGCTCTCGACCGCAACGATCATCCTGGGCGGGATTCCCGCGGCGATCTACGAGCGTTTGGCCGGTATCGAGGGCGATTCGACGGTGACGTCATTGTGGTTATGGCTTGCCGGCACGGCCATCCTGACCATTCCCGCGATCAGCGACTTCCTGCGGCTCGGCCTTTGACGGCAGATTGTCCGCTGCTAAATCCATAACAGAATTAATTGGTTAGACGTGCCCCGAGTTGCGAGCGTGGGCTCCGGATCAACAGCCTGCCGCAAGCTACGGCGGTTTTGCTTGTCTCACACACATATTAGACTAAAGTCGAATACAGACTAAAGTCTAACATGGGTGCCCAGCTTAATGGCGCGCCTGGTGTCCAGGGAAATAATGCCATGGATGCGTTTCGACGCTTCGCCGTCTTCACCATCGCGCGAGATGCAGCCTTTGTCGCACTTGTCGCCGTAACGTTGATGGTTGCTTTCAGCTTCGAACTTGCCCTCGCATTCTCCATTGGCGCAACCATCGAGCTCCTGTTCGCGTTCGCGCTGCTGCTGCGGTTCGTACGGCTGAGCGACGAGCGCATCGTGCGCACCGAAGCGTGGCGCATTCTCATGCCCCCGGAACGTCCGGTCGGCGAATCGGGTCGGCGTTCGGCGCGTCACGATCTTGAAGACGTGCTGCTGACATTTGCGAAGGCTGCGGCCGGCGTCGCCATCATGCTCTACAGCTCATCGCTAATTTACTCCCTAAGCAACGAGCCGAGATCGCTACACGCTATTTTGACCGTCCCACTCGGTTGAAAGTGCCGACCTCCGCGCGGTAGTCTCATTCAGTCATCGGGCCCGCAGGGGGTGGCATGGAAGAGATGCGCCGCATCGCCTATGAGACGGTTCTGCGCGCCTGCGGCTTCGGCTCCCTTGCCATCTTTTGCGTGATGATCGGCATGTCGTTCGAGCCGCGCCTTTCGTTCCAGGCCGGCGGCACCCTCTCGATGCTGATGGCGATCATTCTGATTTACAAGGCGCGTGAAGCGCTGACCAAGGATTATCGCAAGACCGAGATGTGGCTCTATCTGCCGAAGAATTTCCGCCCGCCTGAAGCGTATGCCCAATGGGCGAGCGCCACGATCTTGCGCGACACCTATCTCACCTTCGCGCTGTGGACGTCGGCGATTTCGATCGCGATGTGGGTCATCGCACTCGTTTTCTCGTTCGCGGGTCTGTAAGGAAAAACGCCGCCGGTAACCGATGCCGGCGGCGCCCGAACGCTGCAACACGTGAGTTCGCTGTCCGCCGCATCTCCGAGAGTCTGGTCCACTTCAATTGAATCGCATCCGGCCTCATCCTTCGAGACGGCTGCGGAGTTTACCATCGGGCCGCGCTAGCGCGGACCCGTTGGCAGCCTCCTCAGGAGGAGGCCGAGTGATGTCCAACGTAGCACTTCAAACAAGATTAATCGGACTCTAATCGACCAAGATCATCATGTTTTCAACGGCGGGTAATCGCGCGAATAGACCGGCTGCTCCAGGAACTTCTTCGGGTCCATGTTCCAGAATTGGGTGACCTTCGGATAAGTCTTGATCAGTTTGTTGACGGTCTTGCCGCCCGCGCGTTCGACACGGCGGATATACGTGTTAAAGACGGCGTTGCCGTGCTCGTCGAAACTGATCGGCCCGCGCGGCGTTTCAGTCAGTGCGACCGAACGCACGGCCTTCATTAACGCATCGGGGTTGTCGGACTTGCCGCCAGTCTTTTGCAAGGCGGCCTCGACAATTTGGCCGTTCACGTAGGACGCCGCGGCGTAGAACCCGATTGGGATTTCGGCGCCAAATTCCTTCTTCATCGCCGCGATGAAACGCTTGTTGGCCGGCGTATCGAGATCGAGCGAGTACGGAATTGCGTTGATCAGGCCGACTGCCTCTTCGCCGAATTGCCCAACAATGGCGTCATCGGCAACTGTCGATCCGCCAATCAACGGCAATTTCATGCCGAGCTCGCGTGCTTGCTTTACGAATTTTAGCGGGTTCGACCCCGCCAGGCCGAAACATACGACGTCGCAATCCTTGATCTGGGCGACATAGGGCGTGTAGTCGGGCGTGCTGAGCGGCGACCATAGCTTGTTGACGACGCGCCCGCCGCCATCCTCGAATACGCGCTGGAATCCGCCGATCTGTTCATAACCGAACGCGAAATCGTCCGCGAGCGTTACCGCGCGCTTAAGCTTCATTTCCTTCAGCGCATAATCGGCGAGCGGATAGAGCGTTTGCGCCGATGTATAGGAACTGCGTACGAGGTAAGGATTGGTTTTACGCTGAGTGACGTCTTCCGCGCCGGCGAAGGCAATCGTCGGCTTTTTGTTTTGCGCGAAGTAATCGACCGTCGCGAGCAGCTCGAAAGCTGCGAACGGGCCAAGCACGAGATCGACCTTGTCGCGCTCGACGAGCTCGACGGCCTTGTTCTTGGCGCCCGCCGGGTTGCCACCCGTGTCGGCGATGATGAGCTCGATCTTGCGTCCGGCGAGTGTCGAATTCTTCTCCTTCAGATACGGGATAATACCCCGTTCGAAATGCAGCCCGCCGGCAGCGAGCGGGCCGGTCTTGACGGTCATCAGGCCGATTTTCATTGGCGCCGCTTGCGCGACCGCGGGCATCGGGAAGGCCGCCGCGCCCGCCGCAGCCGCCGTGCCAGCAAGGAATTTTCGACGATTAAGGCGAAATGCCATTATACCCTCCCATTGAGACGATTCCGGTTCTGCCGCGCGCAGCCGAAATTTTTTCTTTAGTGTCAATTAAAATTGAGCGGCAAAAGGCTACGTCTTCGCCTGAAAAACTGCAAACATGGTCCGGCGGTATTGACTTGTTGCCAGTGGGCGATAGCCCAAACGGCGCGCAGAAGGCCGAGCGGGTCCATTGATTACTGGGCTCGCCGGGATAGGCTAGCCGCTGGCGCAGGCGCGATATGACGAAAACTTGAAGGAACAGTCATGGCAAAGCAACGGATCAGCTACGTACCGCTCGAAAAGATGGACGCGGACATGCGCAAGGAAATGGAGCGATGCCAGCGCGAGGGCACGCCGCGGCCGGAAAGTTCGGCGGTGCGCGCGCATGTGCCTGCCTGCTTCTGGTTCTTCGCCAATTCCTGGCGCGACATCTTCCGCAACGGCGTGCTCGACCATGCCATCAAGGAACTGTGCCGGCTCTATGTGTCACGCTCGGTGCAATGCGAATATTGCGGCAACCAACGATCGGTGAAAGCAACCAAGAGCGGCGCGATCATCGAAGACCACGTCATGGATCTGCTGAACTTCGAGAAGTCCACGAAATTCAACGAGCGCCAGAAAGCCGCGCTTGCCTATGCCGAGGCGATCACCTGGCATCTGCAAACCGACGATGCGTTCTGGGATCGCTTGCACCGTAATTTCAGCGAGTCGGAGCTTGTCGAGCTTGGTTGCATGATCGGATTGACGCTGGGCCAGCAGAGTTGGCTGCGCCTGCTCAACATCGATCACCACGAGGTGCTGGCGGGCACCGACGCCTCGATGGCGCCGGGCTACGAAGACATCAAGAAGCTGAAGGAAACGAAGGCGTCGGCGGATTATTGGGCAAAATCGAAGCCCGCGAGCGGCGCACAGGTTGCTTAATTCTCTGGCGGCAGCGAGGGCACAGCCGGAACGAGCCGTTCGTCGGGCTCCACCATGGCTTCCCGACTTGCGGGTTCGTCCGTGGGGGAAAAAACATGCGTGGCTTATTCAACGACGCATCCTGGCTTGACACCGCCGGGAGGCTTTTGATCGTCGCGTTTTTTCTCATCACCACCGTCTACAACCTGACTGCGGCGCGGATTAAGGATCACATCGATCGGCTAACACTGTTCAAGACGCCATTTCCGACGCAGGCATTCTGGATCGGCATTGCAATGGAGTTCGTCGGCTGTGCTCTTATTCTCGCCAATTGGCATGCCGATATCGGCGTCATCATCCTGATCGTCTTCACCGTGCTGGCAACGGCGCTGCTGCTGCGGTTTTGGGAGGTACAGGACCCGATGAAGCGCAACGGCATGCGGCTCGGTTTTCTCGCCAATATCGGCATCGTCGGCGGATTACTGTTGCTCTTGCAGAACGTTTATTGACGCGCCGCGCACGCACGCGGCTAAGGGACCACGCACATGGATCGGGAGCCGACGCAGGGACCGCGGCTTGCCCCGCTTCCGCCGGACCACGCGTCGGAACTGAAGGAGCAATTTGACTCCTTCATTAAGTCGCTCGGCTTTGTTCCCAACAGCGTCTTGACGATGCAGCATAAGCCGAAACTTGTGCGCGCTTTCGTGCAGATGCAGGGCGCGATTTGGGATCCCGACAGCAAGGTCGATCGTGGCTTTAAGCGGCTCATCGCTCATGTTGCGAGCCGTACGGCCGCGGACGCCTACAGCATGGCGCACACCGCGAGCGGCGCGCTGCATTTTGGTATCGATGAAACGAAGCTCGCGGCGCTGCCGGATTATCGTTCGAACCCGCTGTTCTCCGCAGCCGAGCGGGCGGCGCTCGATATGGCGGCCGCCGCAAGCTCGAGCCCGAACACGGTCACCGGCGAAATATTCGCCGAACTGCGCAGGCATTGGAGCGAGGAGCAAATCGTCGAGATCGTGGGTGTCATCGCGGTGGCGGGCTTTCTCGCGCGCTGGAACACCACGCTGGTGACGCCGCTCGAAGACGAGCCCAATGCCGTCG
>JACQTM010000029.1 GCA_016210825.1 Hyphomicrobiales bacterium | reverse complement strand
CGGTAGATGTACGCATTGAATCGCTGGTTGAAGTCCGCGATGTCAATCTCGTCTGGTACGTGGGGCTCGACACTGAAGGCACGAAGATCGGCGATGCGCTGTGGAATGGTGTGACAATCGACGATCAGAGCCGCGGACGCGTAATTGGACTCTATCGCCTGACCTTCCGCGATCCTCGCGTTGTGCTTGATAAGGTTGCAGACGAACCGATCTATCTTATTCTAGCGATGACCGCCGACAAGGTGATCCGCTTGAAGCCGCAAAATCTCGTGACCGGTCTGCCGATTCGTCACCTGGAGGTCGTGTCGTGAACGTAACACCGCCCCTGGCGCAAATGACGGTTGGTGTCGTGGTTAAACGCGCCAAAGCGGAAAGTCCATGGATCGAATTTCTTTGGCGGCCGGTGGCTATACTGGCAGGAGAACCAGATACGCCGCCCTGGTCGGTCTTATCATCCGATGACGAGACCACGTTGTTTTATGGTGGCTGCGCCGAAATCAAACTCTATAGATCTGAGACTGCCAATTACCGCAACAATTTGTTGGGTGAAGCAAGTTTGTGGGTGGTGCTAAGGCCAACCGAGAGCGAGCCGCCATATCAAGTTTTCGCGGTTACGGCCGATCCGGCCGAAGGCGAAGCCTATACCGAAGCGGGCTCCGATCTGGTCGAGACGGTGCCGATGCCAGATCTCGTACGCGACTTTGTTGCCGCCTTCGTGGCGGAAAATGTGGAATACGAAGCCGAGTATCGATTCGTCAAACGTAAACGCGATCGTGCCAATCCCGAGGCGCTGGCGCGGCGCGGCCCGATCCGCGAGGATAAGAACGAATGAGTGAGCCGGAAAATTTTCTTGCGCGCTGGTCGCGGCGAAAGCTCGACGATGAAGAAAGCGTGACTACCGACAAGGCCGACAACAAGGCCCGCCAGCCGATTCAGCCGGCCAGCGTTCCAACTAAGGACGCAGCGACATCGGAGGGCAAAACTGAGCCGGCTTTCGACCTCAGCAAGCTGCCTTCGCTGGATTCGATCACCGCGGATACCGACATCCGGGCTTTCTGGCTGCCGGGCGTGCCTGAATCCTTGCGGCATGCGGCGCTTCGTCGCGCCTGGATGGCGGACCCAGGAATTCGCGATTTTGTCGGCCTTGCCGAATACGCATGGGACTTCACCGCGACAGATTCAATGCGTGGCTTCGGCCCACTCGACCCGGCGGAGGTTCCGCGACTCATAAGGGAGTTCCTCCTTCCACGGGAGGCTGAAGTGCCCAAGGTCGAGGACGCCAGCCCGGCGCCAACTTCGGGCGAAGCGCAACTTACTCCTCAAGAAGCGCAACCCATTCCTCAAATTGTTGAATCGGCCGGAGAAGGAGAAATCGACACGACGGCCCAAGCGTCCGCGGCAGGAGCCAATGCCCTTGCATCGAACAAAACGGGCTTGCCGCCAGATGGCAGCAGTAGTTTGCTGCAACGCAACGAAGAGGCTGAAAAAACGCCAGCGCAAGAAAAAAATTCTATTGTTCCTCTTGCCCATGGACGACGTGGGCATGGCCGTGCATTGCCTCAGTAAAATCTATGTGAATTTGACGATTTGCTGATCATAGCCCCCAGCTATTGACCGCTATTTCAGCACGGCAGTACTCTTCATTTGAACGTTTCTGAAAAAGAGACGGCAAAAGACGTTTGTGGGGAACTCCCGAGGCTATGCGCGATCCGGGACTTGAAGCGGCTATCAACGCGGCCGGCGGTGTCAGCGAACTGGCACGGCGGTTGGGTATTTCACAGCCGTCTGTGTCCAATTGGAATCGTATTCCGCCGGAGCGTGTGATCTCGGTCGAGGCTGCGACCAGCGTTCCCCGCTCGATCCTGCGACCCGATCTCTACAATGGTGAACTTGCAGGCCGTGACATCGACGAGATCGATGCCGCGCGCGCACAGGAATATGGCCTGCTAGCTGCCCTGCTGATGCGGGCGCCTGACGCCGGATTTATCAAACGCCTTTCGGGCCTGCGCGGTGACGCGAGCCCGCTCGGCATCGCGCATGTCGCGCTCGCGGAAGCCGCGAGCAAGGCGAGCGTGGAGCGCGTGGAACGGGAATTCTTTGATCTCTTTATCGGGATCGGCCGCGGCGAGCTTTTGCCCTATGGCTCCTACTACCTCACCGGATTTCTTCACGAGCGCCCGCTGGCGCGGCTGCGCGAGGATCTCGGCAAACTCGGGATCGAGCGATCGGAGGGAAATGCCGAGCCGGAGGATCACGCCGCGATCCTTTGCGAAATCATGGCCGGTCTAATCGGCGGCCGTTTCGACGCGCCTGCCGGAAGCGATCAGCAAATCTTTGAAAAGCATCTCGTGCCCTGGATCGGACGCTTCTTCAGCGATCTGGAGCGTGCTGACACTGCGAGTTTTTATCGAGCGGTCGGAACGATCGGCCGCGTGTTCGTTGATATAGAAATCGAAGCCTTTGCGTTTGAATCTTAACGCGCCAGGGCCGGAACCGCGAAATCAAGGAGGAGATGGCATGAAATCGGAACGCAAATCGACCATCGGGCGCCGCGACTTCCTGCGCGCGCTTGGTGCAGGTGCGGGCGTTGCCGCCACAAGCGCGCCACTCGCCACGCAGGCCTTGGCCGATACTGAGAACAACGATGAGAAGCGCAAGGCCCGGTACAAGGAAACCGACCACGTGAAGACATTCTATCAGGTCAACCGTTATCCGAGCTGAAGGGAGGCTTAGCCGTGCTTATCAAAAGGACAGAACATAGCGCGCGCCGCGGCAGCCTTTCGGCTGCGTTCGGCAATCAATCGGGCGGCGGTCTCGATCGCCGCACTTTCCTGCGCCGGTCCGGCATCGCCGCAGGCGGGTTTGCTGCGCTTGGCACGCTGCCATTTGGCGCCGTGCGCAAGGCGGAAGCCGCCACGATGCCAACGGGTGCGGGCATCACCATCCGCAAGAACGTCTGCACGCATTGCTCGGTCGGCTGCACCGTGCTGGGCGAGGTGCAGAATGGGGTGTGGGTCGGCCAGGAGCCGGGCTGGGACAGCCCGATCAGCCGCGGATCGCATTGCGCCAAGGGCGCCGCGACGCGCGAGCTGGTGCACGGCGATCGCCGCCTGCGCTATCCGATGAAGCTCGTGAACGGGCAGTGGACCCGTATCTCCTGGGATGTCGCGATCAACGAGATCGGCGACAAGCTCACGGAAATCCGGGGCAAGTCGGGCGCGGACTCGGTCTACTGGCTGGGCTCGGCGAAGTTCACCAACGAAGGCGCCTATCTCAACCGCAAGTTCGCGGCATTCTGGGGCACGAACAACTCGGATCACCAGGCGCGCATTTGTCACTCAACCACCGTCGCGGGCGTGGCCAATACCTGGGGCTACGGCGCGATGACCAACAGCTACACCGATATCCG
>JACQTM010000190.1 GCA_016210825.1 Hyphomicrobiales bacterium | reverse complement strand
GTGGTCGCGCCCGGCGGCGCCAAGGCCTACGAGGTGGCGAAAATCGAGTGGCGGTAAAACATGGCAGATAAGGACAATATTGTTCTTGAGCACCTACGCCACATTCGTAGTGCGGTCGATGGGCTTCGTGTTGACATGAGTGAAGTAAAGCAACACATCGGCGCGCTGGAGACAGAAGTCGCCCAGGTTAACGTGAGGCTTGCCGAGGTCTCCAATCGCGTGGATCGGCTTGCTAATCGCGTTGAACGCATCGAGCGACGGCTCGATTTGACCGAGGCGTGAGATAACTGCACATAGCGGCGCCAAGGCCTACGAGGTGGCGAAAATCGAGTGGCGGTAAGACCCAAACAAAATTGCAGGATTGAATTTGCGCGATGGCCGGGCTTGCCCCGGCCATTTCTATTTTGGCCGTCACGCCCCTTGTGCGCCTCGCGTGCGGCTCTGCTGCATCGTTACCGTAATCTCCAGCAGCAGAAACGACAGCGATTTGCCGTGACCGTCGAGGCCAAGGCTCGCATTGACGCCGCCTTCGAGCACGTCGTCGAGCACAAAATTGAAAGCGAAGAGCTTCGGCAAATCGTAACGGACGACGCGTGAAGGGCGGCGCGCGGCGAATTTTTCCGCCACGCGATCGGCGGTCACCTGCGCAGCGACGGTCTCGTAATAGGCCGGATCGCGGCAGACCAGCGCGATGTTGAGCCGGTTGCCCTTGTCGCCGGCGCGCGCTGTCGCGATCTCGTGCAGCGGCACCGTCGGCATTACGTGGCCTCGCCGAGCATGGTGACACTGGGTTTTACGAATTTAAGCTCTACGAGACATGAGGCGCTGGCGAGCCGCGGTGTCACGTGGCGGCGTACCCCGGCGCCGCCCGCGGGTCCCGCGCAATAGAGCGCCTCAACCTCGTCGAGCAGCAATTCGACCTCGTTCCGCCGCATCGATTGCGCGGCGAAGCGCAGACGTACATCCTTCTGCCCGCCGGTGTCCCATGCGCGTGCGATCGTCTCACCCGCGCTGTCGCCATGGACGCTGACAATTCCAATTACGTCCGTGCGTATCCTCAGCCCCGGCGCGCGACGCTGCATGCGCGCGATCACCGTCTCGGCGGCAAGGCGCGCCCGGGTCGCGGCATTGAGCCCGGCATAGGAAATTTCCGCTTCGCCCAGGAAGCCGCCGTCAATGCAGACCGTGGCTTTCAATGTCTCGGGTGCCGGCCGCCCGCGCGCGCCGGACACACGCACGCGATCGGCACCAATCTCTTCAACGGTTACATCGGTGACGTCGAGCACGACATCGGGCGCAAGATAGGCGGCGGGATCGTGGATCTCGTAAAGCAGCTGTTCGGTCACCGTCAGCCGGTCGACGCGCCCGCCGGTGCCGGCGGGCTTGGTGACGACGATTTCCCCATCAACATCCACTTCCGCGATCGGATAGCCGAGATCGGCCATGCCTGGCACGTCCTTGAAGCCCGGATCGGCGAAATAACCGCCGGTGACCTGGCTTCCGCATTCGAGCAGATGACCCGCAAGCGTCCCGGCGGCGAGGCGGTCCCAGTCGTCGTTGCGCCACTTGCAGGCGTGCATCAGCGGCCCGAGCGCCAGCGCGGAATCGGCGACGCGACCGGTGACGACGATATCCGCGCCTTGATCCAGCGCCTGCGCGATCGGCGCCGCGCCGAGGTAAGCATTCGCCGCCACGATCTGCGCGTTGTCCGCGAGAATCTTCCCGTCGATTTCGCGCTTCGCGAATTCCGCGCGCGAAAGGTTGCCGGTCAGATCGTCGCCTTCGACGAGGGCGATGCGCGGTGCGCGCAATCCCTGCGCACGGGCAAGCGCCACGATGCTTTCCGCCGCCGCACGCGAATTGGCGGCGCCGAAGTTACCGACGATCTTGATGCTGTGGCGCAAACAGTCGGCAATGACCGGGCCGACAAAGCGCTCGAGCGCGGGATTGTAACCGCGTTGCGGATCGCGCCGCCGCTCAAGCTGCGCCAGCGCCAGCGTGCGCTCGCCCAGCGTCTCGAACATCAGGAAACGCGGCCCGGAAAGTCTCGCCAGCGCCTCGACCAGCGGACCTGCCGCGTCGGTGCGGTCACCGGCAAATCCGGCGGCGCCGCCGATATAGACTCTTGCTGCCACGCCCGTTCGCTCTCGCTTTCTCAAAGGGCGAGGCTAGGGCATGATCCCGTAAATAGGAAACCGGTTTTCCGCCTTCGCGAAGCAAGCTCCGACAAGCGAAGGAAATTCGGAAGCGATCACGCCCGATGGCGATCGCGGCGGCGAAAAGCCAGCGGGCAGCGCCGCGACGCTATTCGCCGGGCCCCGCGGCGTCGTTGAGCTGCCAATCGTAGTTATAGTCGTCGATCCGGGTGGCGCCATCGAGCTTGCGCGTTAGCTCCGGTGTTGCGAAGCGCCGGATATGGTCGAGAATAGCGCGGTCGGTCCTGCCGAAGTCTTTCGCGTACCAGGAATAGATTTTCGATGCGGTCACGGCGCCGTCGCGTAGCGCGACGCCGCGCGGGTGGTTGACATAGCTGCGGGCGGCGGCGTCCAACATCGTCTCGAGTTTTGCTGCGGTATAGGGCGTGCGCGCGAGATTGGGGCAGCCGACGGACGAGCAATTGACGGCATAGTGCACGCGCGGATCGCGCCACAGCGGGCGCAGGATTTTGTGCTCGATATCGTCGAGCGACAGATCGATACCCTCGATGCGCACGACTTTTTTCCCCCAAGGTCCGATGGCGAATAGGCCCGGCGAGATCGCGATCTTGGTGATCGACGCGACCGGATAATGCGACAGCACGACGTCGATTGTCGCGGCGTTATAGAGATTGACGAAGAATGCGAATTGCTCGGCGCGATTAAGCTTGGTCACGGCGACCCGCTGCAAACTTTCGAGATAGGCGCGGAGCGCCTGATGGTCGTTTGCCTTAAATGCCGCATAGTCTACGCGATTGAGCTTGTCCGGTCCGGTGCGGACATGGCGCGACAACAGCTTCCCCCAGGCCGCATGATCGACTGTGATGGCCGATTTCGGGTCGTTCTGGGCGAAGGCCGCGCCGATATCTTCCGCCGCCATGGCGCGCGCAGGCAATATCGCCATCGCGATTGCAATGCCGTAGCGGAAAAATTGACGGCGGGAGTTGAAAACTTGCCGTTCGATCGTCGGCTTCGAATGTGCGTGACTTGGCATAGGCGAGCCGTATCACGCTGTGCCGCTCACGCGCCAATAAACTGAAATGACATCTTCGCGAGCGGCTTA
This sequence comes from Hyphomicrobiales bacterium, assembly GCA_016210825.1. GTDB lineage: Bacteria > Pseudomonadota > Alphaproteobacteria > Rhizobiales > Xanthobacteraceae > JACQTM01. The sequence continues at coordinate 2,399 of JACQTM010000190.1, read as the reverse complement.
TCGCGCGAAAGCGGCCTACGCGCGTTTGTTATTGCGCATCATCTCGACAAAACGCGTGAACAGATAATGGCTATCACGCGGGCCCGGCGAGGCTTCCGGATGGTATTGCACCGAGAACACCGGCTTGTCTTTCAGCGCGATGCCACAATTCGAGCCATCGAACAGCGAGATGTGCGTCTGCTCGGCGTTTGCCGGTAGCGTCTTTGAGTCTACCGCGAAGCCGTGGTTCATCGAGGTGATCTCGACCTTGCCGGTGGTGAGGTCCTTCACCGGATGATTGGCGCCGTGATGGCCCTGATGCATCTTCACGGTCTTGCCGCCAACGGCAATGCCGAGCATCTGATGGCCGAGGCAGATGCCAAACGTCGGCACATTTTTCTCGATCAATGCGCGGATCACCGGCACGGCGTATTCGCCCGTGGCCGCCGGATCGCCCGGGCCGTTGGAAAGAAATACGCCGTCGGGCTTGAGCGCGAAAATATCTTCCGCGCTCGTCTTTGCCGGTACCACTGTAACCTTGCAGCCGGCACTTGCGAGCAGGCGCAGAATGTTGCGCTTGACGCCGTAGTCGATGGCGACGACATGGAACTCGGGCTTCTCCTGCCGTCCGTGGCCTTGGCCGAAAACCCATTGTGTCTCGTCCCAGGTGAAGCGCTGGCCGCTCGTCACCATCGGCACGAGATCCATGCCGACGAGGCCCGGCCATTCGCGCGCCGCCTTCTTCAACGCCGTGAGATTGAACTTGCCGTCGGGCGCGTGCGCGATCACGGCGTTGGGCATGCCTTTCTCGCGGATCAGGCTCGTCAGCGCGCGGGTGTCGATGCCGGAAAGGCCGATGATCTCCCGCCGCCGCAGCCATTCGTCGAGATGCTGCTGGGCGCGGAAATTCGACGGCGCGGTGATCGGCGAGTGCAAAACGATGCCGCAGGCCCCCGGCCGCGCCGCGAGGCTGACGCTCTCGATATCCTCGGTGTTGGTGCCGACATTGCCGATATGGGGAAAGGTGAAGGTGATGATCTGGCCGGCATAGGAAGGGTCGGTGAGGATTTCCTCGTATCCGGTCATCGCGGTGTTGAAGCACACTTCGCCAACGGCGTGGCCGGTGGCGCCGAAACCAAAGCCCTCGAGCACCGTGCCGTCGGCCAGCACTAACAGGGCGGTGGGCTTTTGCTCGGCCCAGCCGTTCACGCCAGCTTGTGTCTTCGCCGGTGACGTCATAAGTCTTCGCTTCCAGATTCGCGGCTGGATAAAACATATCCGCGGCCGGATTGCGACCCCTCATTCGATAAAGGCTCGAAAGCCCGTGCTGCGCGACGACATCAACAACGCCCTCAAAGGCGCCATGAAAGCCAAGGACGAGCGCAAGGTGTCGTGCCTGCGCCTGATGAATTCGTCGATCCAGAACGCCGACATCGAGGCGCGCGGGGCGGGGAAGGGCGCGCTCGCCGACGCCGACCTGCTTTCGGTTTTTCAGAAGATGATCAAGCAGCGCCAGGAATCCGCCGAACTCTATGACAAGGGCGGGCGCCCGGAACTGGCGAAGGCCGAGCGCGAGGAGATCGCGATCATTTCCAGCTATCTGCCGAAGCAGATGTCGGACGCGGAAATGAAAGCCGCGATCGAAGCCGCGATCAAAGACACCGGCGCGGCCGGCATGAAGGACATGGGCAAGGTCATCGGCGCGCTCAAGGCGAAGCACGCGGGCCAGATGGACTTCGCCAAGGCGTCGGGATTGGTGAAGGGACTGCTGGCGGGGTAGGCGCGTGGTTCTTTTCCATTGTCATGCGCGGGCTTGACCCGCGCATCCATGCGGCGCTGCCGCTTGCAGCACGGCTCAATGGATTGCCGGGTCGAGCCCGGCAATGACAAGTTACAATCATTTACGGAAATTGACCCCGTTCGATTAGTGTCGCAAAGTTACTTCGGTCGCGTCGGTGTCGTGGAGTTTTCTGTGCCGTGGACAATCGTATTCGAGCCGAAGGAGCGTCCGGGCGAGACGGATGTCTGCCTCTGCTTCACCAAATTCGAGACCTCGCTGCAGATGAAGAAATTCGCCGAAAGCGGCATCGCGGTCCATGAAATCCGCAAAGACGGGAAAGTCGCCTTCGATCGCGCGCAGGTGGCGAAAAAGTTCCACCGCAAGGATCGGCCGGCCTAAACATTATAATCACGCGCGCTTTTTGCGCTTCTGGCTTTGTTTCATGAAGGAACGCAACACCGCATTCATGCGGCGCTGATAGCCTTCCCCGTCCTTCTTAAAATAGTCGAGTACGTCCTCGTCCACGCGGATCGAGATTGCTTTCTTCTTGGGAGGTACAACCAAAACTGCTTCGGACCAGTCTATATCCTTCAAATCGGCCCAGTCAGGGTTGCTGGCCATCGCGGCCTCAATCTCCGCG
>JACQTM010000186.1 GCA_016210825.1 Hyphomicrobiales bacterium | reverse complement strand
GCGTTGGTGTAGCCCACCAGCGCGACGATTGGATAGGGCACGCGTTTGCGACTCTCGCGATGGAGCTTGCGCCGGTTTTTCACCTTCGCCAGTTCCGCCTCGATGCGGTCGATGCGTTCGCCGATGACGCGGCGGTCGGATTCGATCTGTGTTTCGCCTGGACCGCCGAGGAAACCGAATCCGCCGCGCTGGCGCTCAAGATGGGTCCAGGACCGGACGAGGCGGCTCTTCTGGTAGGTCAGGTGTGCATGCTCGACCTGCAAGGCGCCTTCGGCGGTGTGTGCGCGCTGGCCGAAAATTTCAAGGATCAGACCGGTGCGGTCGAGTACCTTGGCGTTCCAGGCTTTCTCCAGATTGCGCTGCTGCACCGGCGAGAGCGCGCAATCGACGACAACGAGACCCGCGTCCAAGCTCTTCACGAGCCCGGCGATCTCTTCGACCTTGCCGGATCCCAGATACGTCGCAGGACGGATTTGCGCGATTGGAACAATTCCCGAATGTGCAACGTAGAGATCAATGGCGCGTGTAAGCCCAATTGCCTCCTCGAGCCGCGCAGCCGGATCGCGCATCGTAAGTGGTATACCCCGTGCGCCCTCGATCGGGACGCGCGGCCGGCGCAGATATGGGCCAAGCACAATGGCACGCGCGGTCTCTGAGCCCCTTCGTTGTGAGCTCAACCGATCCGAACGTGCGTCGCGTTGACGTTGCTCCAATCAGGCTTTTTCCGCGGCCGGAGGCTCGTCGCCGCCCTCGAACAACTGAATAGGGTGCCCCGGCATGATCGTAGATATGGCGTGTTTATACACGAGTTGCGAGTGCCCGTCTCGGCGTAGCAATACGCAGAAATTGTCGAACCAGGTGACGATGCCCTGCAACTTCACCCCGTTCACCAGAAAGATGGTGAGTGGGATTTTGCTTTTGCGGACGTGATTGAGGAACGTGTCCTGTAGGTTTTGTGATCGTTCGGCTGCCATGGCCGTTGTTTCCGTCTTGGCCCGCGTCCCCTTGCCGCGCGAGCGATCCAACTCTCTGCGATTCCCGCCGAAAAACCGATCGCAAAGATTTGGGCGGAACCATTAGATTGTAGCTGTGGTAATCGCGCAAGTCCGGCGCCCACAAGCCATCCGCCAGCGGTTAGGCAAGCATTTGAATTGTCAAGAAAATTCCGCGTGGCGGTGAAAATCGCGACGCAGTGCCGAAGCAACCAGTCCAGGCGCGCCATTGCCTATCGGACGCCCATTGATACGCACAACTGGCATCACGATCTGGCTCGCCGAAGTCAGGAACGCTTCGCGCGCCGCATAAGCCTCTTCGACGGTGAAGGGCCGCTCCTCGAGTTCGAGCCCCTGGGCCCGCATCACGTCCAGAACCACCGTGCGCGTAATGCCCTTGAGGATCGAATGATCCGCTGGGCGCGTCACCACCTTGCCGTTGCGCGTGACAATCCATGCATTTGACGACGAACCTTCGGTGACCCGACCTTGATCGTCGACGAACCACGCTTCCTTCGCGCTCTGCTCCCGCGCGGTTTGCTTGGCGAGCACATTGGGAAGAAGCGATACCGACTTGATGTCCACACGCTCCCAGCGGTTGTCCGGAACGGTAATCACCGCGATTCCTTCGCTGGCGACCGCCTCGGCCTTTTCGAAATCAAGCCGGCTCGCGGTGACGACGATACTTGGCCGGGTCGGGGTGACGGGAAAGGCGTGATCACGGCGGGCAACCCCGCGGGTGATCTGTAGATAGACAATGCCATCGACAACTCGATTGCGTTGAATCGTCTCGCGCAACACAATCCGCAAGGCGGCAGGTGACATCGGCATGCGGATGCGCAATTCGTTTAGGGAACGCTCGAGGCGTTGCATGTGCCGCCTTTCATCAACCAGGCGGCTACCCCTCACCTCGCAGACCTCGTAAATGCCGTCGGCGAACTGATAGCCGCGATCCTCGATATTCACCGACGCTGCGCTGCGCGGCAGGTAGCGGCCATTCACGTAAGCGACGCGCGACACGATCGTCTCCGGCGGTTGGCGTTGTCGATTGAGGGCCCGGGGGCGCTTAAAGTTTGGATCCGATTGAACTAGTGCTTAGGCAATTCCCAGCACCTTGAGCTTGCGATGCAGGGCGGAGCGCTCCATGCCGACGAATTCAGCCGTGCGCGAAATATTGCCGCCGAAGCGGCTGATTTGCGCCACTAAATACTCGCGCTCGAACATTTCGCGCGCCTCGCGCAGCGGTAAGCCCATGAGCTGCTCGCCGCCGTTGCCATTGGGCATGTTCGGAATCATGGAGCCGACATCCTGCGGCAGCATAGCGGCACTGATCGCCGCCGCCGGGTCGCCACCGGCCAGGATCATTAGGCGCTCGACATTGTTGCGCAGCTGCCTGACGTTGCCCGGCCAATCGTGTGACTGCAGAACGGCGAGCGCATCATCGCCGACGGCTCGCTTGGGCAGCCCCGTGGCATGCGAAATCTGATCCATGAAATATTCAACGAGGAGCGGAATATCCTCGCGCCGCTCGGCGAGCGCCGGCACGCGGATCGGTACCACGGAGAGGCGGTGATAGAGGTCTTCGCGGAATTTTCCATCCGCGATCTCCGCCTCGAGATTTCGCGCGGTGGAGGACACAATGCGGACATCCACGGACACTTTGATGCTGCCGCCGACCCGCTGAAAGGTTTGTTCGACAAGTACGCGCAGGATTTTGCTCTGCGTCTCGCGCGGCATATCCGCAATCTCGTCAATGAAAAGTGTTCCGCCATGCGCTTCCTCCAGCGCTCCGATCTTGCGGGCTTGCGCACCGTTTGTTTGCTCAGTGCCGAAAAGCTCAATTTCCATGCGCTCGGGCGTAATCGCCGCTGCATTGATGACGACAAACGGAGCCTGAGCCCGAGTTGAAAGCGTGTGAATAGTGCGCGCCGCCAGCTCCTTGCCGGCGCCCGAGGGTCCAACAATCAGGATACGGCTGTTGGTGGGGGCGACCTTTTCAATTGTTTGCCGCAATTGATTTATTGCCGGCGAACGGCCGATCACATCAGCCGGCAGAGTGGAAAGCGCCTTGAGCGCCTTTACCTCGCGCTTAAGGCGCGATGTTTCGAGTGCGCGTTCGGCGACGAGAATAAGCCGGTCAGCCTTGAAAGGCTTTTCTATGAAGTCATAGGCTCCCTGCTTGATGGCGGCGACCGCGGTTTCAATGTTTCCATGACCGGAAATCATGACCACCGGCATTTCCGGATGCTCGGCCTTGGCGGTTTGGAGCAATTGCAGGCCGTCCATGCGGCTGCCCTGCAGCCAAATATCGAGGAAGACGAGATTAGGGCGTCGCGTCCCAATCGCGGCAAGCGCGGTGTCGCTGTCTGCGGCCGTGCGCGTCGAATAGCCCTCGTCCTCGAGGATACCGGCGACCAGATTGCAGATGTCGGCTTCGTCGTCGACGATGAGAATGTCCGCTGCCATGCTCAACTCTCACCCACCACTTCACGGATATTTTCTGGTTTCGCTGCGACGGCGGCGGGAACACCCTCGGATGCAAACCGCAGACGAATCCAAGCACCGCGCTTGACGGGGTATTTCTCGTCGGCGTCTTTCAGTTCGATCCTCCCGCCGTGGTCCTCAAGAATGCGCCCAACGATGGCAAGACCGAGGCCGGTCCCCTTCTCGTGCGTGGTGACATAGGGCTCAAGCAGGCGGTTTCGATTATCTTTTGGCAGGCCAATACCGTTGTCGAGGACGTCAATAACGATGTCGCGGCCTTCTCGCATTGCTGCAACATCGATGTGTCCCCTGCCCCTCGCATCCGCGGGCACGGCGGCGATGCCTTCGCTGGCGTTCTTGATGATATTGGTCAGTGCCTGGGCAATCAGCCGGCGATCGAATTGCGCCAACATCGGCTCCTCGGCGATTTTGAGTTCGATATCGATATCGGCGTGGCCGACACGCATCAGGAAGACGGTTTGCCGCACGGCATCGGCGACGTCGTCAGCAGCAATCACCGGCTTCGGCATGCGGGCAAAATGTGAAAATTCGTCCACCATCCGTTTGATGTCATCGACTTGGCGCACGATAGTCTGCGTGCATTGTTCAAAGACCGAGCGATCCTCCTTGATTACGGTACCGTACTTGCGCAGCAACCGCTCGGCCGACAACTGGATCGGCGTGAGCGGATTTTTTATTTCGTGGGCGATACGACGTGCAACGTCAGCCCATGCCGAGGTGCGCTGGGCGGCGACGAGCTCTGTAATGTCATCGAGCGTCACCACGTAGCCGTGATCGTACGCGCTGGATTGCTCGCTTGTTACTCTTACGGAAAGGTTGCGCTCGCGGCCTTGACGACTGATTGTAACCTGGTTTTGCACCAGCCGCTGGTCGCCGGTTTGCAATGACGCAATGAGCTCTGACAGTTCCGGCACAACCTCGCTGAGTGGACGGCCAAGTGCATCGACTTCGGAGCAGCCGATAAGTTTTTCCGCGGAGCGGTTCATGATGCTGATGGCACCAAGGGGGTCGACGCCGATGACGCCGGCGCTGGCGCCAGCAAGGACCGCTTCGGTGAAGCGGCGACGGGTATCAATCTGGTCGCGGGCGCGGATCAGATCATCATGTTGCGTGCGCAGCTCTTGTGTCATCTTGTTGAAAGTTTCGCCAAGCTGGGCGAGATCGCCTTCGGATTGGCGAATCGGAACCTGAACATGGAGGTTACCGGTAGAGACAACATTGGCCGCGCCGATCAAGCGGCGGATCGGCGCCACCAGCCGATTGGCGAAATTCAATCCGATCCACACAGCCGACAAGAGCACGATCAGTGCGATCACGGAATACATCAACGCGAAAGCAATCTGGACTCCTAGGCGACGTTGTCCCAATGCGGAATATTCGCCAACGCTGGCCCGCGTCTCGCGTGCCTGCGCAACGATAAGCGGATTGAGAATTCGAACGACGTAAAGGTAGAGATCGTTATAGTCACGGATCTTGACGATTGCGGCGACGTAATTGGCATCCGGTATGAGGGCAACCTGCGGATCCGTCTCGGTCACGGTGCCAAGGGCGGCGCGCGACGGTGCCACAAAGTCTTGCGTATTGAGACGATTGGCACGCTCGATCACGCTGAGATTACTGTCGATGATAACGGCGGCCGGAAGTCCGCGAACGGCGGCCTGCGCTGCAAAAAATTGACGAAAGCGCTCGCGATCATCGTTGAACAACGTCTTGGCGCGACCGAGGTCGTTCGACATGGCAAGCACGTCGGCCCGGATCGTTTGGGCGTGCTCGCGCAAATAGGCCTCTGAAACCGCGAGCGAGTTTTCGATCACCGCGCGTGTGCGCAGTGAGAATAGACGATCGAGGCCGCGGTCAAGCGTGACACTCGCAACGATCGCAACGAGGATCGCAGGCACCGCTGCGATTACAGAAAACAGTGCAATGATGCGCACATGCAAACGTGACGCCGCGCGGCCACTCCGGCGCGCCTGAACGATTTGCCAGACCTCACGGGCGATAACCGCGATGAGGACAAGTGCAGTGGCCGCCGTTGTCAGCAGCAAGTTGACGACAACCCAGTGGGTAGGAGCGATGGGTGTCAACCCGGCCAAGACAATAAAAGTCACAAAGGCCGAGAGGAGCGCGAGAGTCACAGCGGCCGGGCCGAGCCACCAAAGTGAGAACCGCTTCACCGACGTTGCGGTCAATCCGGTCTCCAGGGGGACGGCTTGGTCGGCAGTGGTCATGAAATCTCGTGGCGAGGTCGTGACGTATCGCTAGCCAAGCTGGATCATGGCTGATGCATTTATACAACAATGTTGCGGAATTGCGACTATTCCACGGCGAGGCCCAAAAATCGGGCACAAATCTTCATATGCCGCTACGAAAGACTTGAATGTCGAGTTCCCGAATTTTCTTACGAAGGGTATTGCGATTAACCCCCAAAAGGTCCGCCGCGCGGATTTGATTTCCACGGGTTGCCGCAAGCGCCGCCGTTAACAGCGGGTATTCCACCTCGCGCAAAATCCGATGATAAAGACCAGGCGGCGGCAGGCCTTCATCGAATTGCGCAAAATAACGCGTGAGATTGCGTTCTACGGCTGCAGCCAATGTTTCACTGGCCGCATTCTCCTGCTCCACCGTTATTGGTACCGGTTGGGCAAGTTCGGAATCGATGACGGCGGCCGTAATCGTTTCCTGCGGATAGAGAGCTGCGAGCCTGCGCGCGAGATTTTCTAATTCACGAACGTTACCTGGCCAGTTGTAGCGCTTGAGCCGTTCGAGCGCGGCCTGGTCAACCAGCTTTTTTGGCAAACCTTCGCGTTCGACCACCGCAAGGAAATGCCGCATCAGATCCGGTACATCTTCAATTCGCTCACGCAACGGCGGTAGCCGTAGCGGCACGACATTGACACGAAAGAATAGATCCTCGCGGAACAAACCTTGTTGAATGAGAATACGAAGATCTTTGTTGGTCGCAGCAATGATGCGAACGTCAGTTTTGATCGGCGTGCGGCCACCGACGGTCGTGTACTCACCCTGCTGCAGGACGCGCAACAATCGTGTCTGCGCTTCCATTGGCATGTCGCCGATTTCATCGAGGAAGAGCGTGCCACCCTCGGCCAGTTCAAACCGACCTGGGTGGCGAGTGTTCGCCCCGGTGAACGCCCCCTTTTCATGTCCGAACAATTCCGACTCGATAAGATCGCGCGGGATCGCCGCCATATTGATGGCAATAAATGGCCCGGTGCGCCGCTTGCCGTAGTCGTGCAATGCGCGGGCCACGAGTTCTTTGCCTGTCCCCGATTCGCCGGAGATCAGAACCGTCAAGTCGGTCTGCATCAGGCGCGCCAACAGGCGGTAGATTTCCTGCATCGCCTGGGAGCGGCCGACTAAGGGGATGGCATCGAACTCCTCTTCGCGCGGCGTGGCGCCGGCGCCCTTCGGCCGGTCCTTGGGCTCGGACAGGGCGCGCCCTACAATCGCGATCAATTCCTTGAGGTCGAACGGCTTTGGCAAGTATTCATAGGCGCCGCGCTCGGATGCGCGGATCGCGGTCATGAAGGTGTTCTGCGCACTCATCACGATGATTGGAAGATCGGGGCGCAACTTCTTGATGCGCGGGATGAGTTCGAAGGCATTCTCGTCGGGCATCACTACGTCGGTGATCACCAAATCGCCATCGCCCTGGTTAATCCATCGCCAGAGCGTTGCGGCGTTGCTGGTCGATCGCACCTCATAACCGGCGCGCGACAGCGCCTGATTGAGTACGGTGCGAATAGCCGCGTCGTCATCCGCGACTAAAATGCTGCGGGTGGCCATCATGCACCCTCCTCGCTGCCGACGAGCGCGCGATTCCGGCCACGCTTGGAATCCGGCGGCACGTCGGCGAATACCGGCATCAAGACCCGGAAGATGGTGTGGCGCGGTTGGGATTCACATTCGACGATACCGCCATGGTCGCCGATGATCTTGGCGACAAGTGCAAGGCCAAGACCGGATCCGGTCGGTTTCGTTGTGACGAACGGATCGAATAGATGCGGCATCAGGTCGTCAGGCACGCCCGGACCGTTATCCTTGACGCAAAATTCGAGGGGCAACGAGACACGCGCCTTACTGCCCGGCAGCGACAAACGTACGCCGGGCTTGAACGCGGTGGTGAACTGAATTTCGCCATCGATGGCGTCTTCGCCGATCGATTCCGCCGCGTTCTTCACGAGATTGAGGAAGACTTGGATCAGGTGATCGCGATTAGCCAATACTGGCGGCAGCGACGGATCATAGTCTTCAACGAACTTAATGTGCCGTCCAAATCCCGATTGCGCGAGCCGTTTGACGTGTTCGAGGACGACATGGATGTTGATCGCCTCGCGTTCGACCGGACGTTGATCAGCGAAGACCTCCATGCGATCGACGAGTTTGACGATGCGATCCGCTTCATCACAGATCAGGCGCGTCAGTACGCGATCGTCATCGGCGGCCGATTGTTCGAGCAATTGCGCCGCGCCACGAATGCCCGAAAGCGGGTTTTTGATCTCGTGCGCCAGCATGGCGGCAAGCGCGGTCACCGATCGCGCCGCACCGCGGTGGGTAAGCTGACGGTCCATCTTATCGGCGATGGTGCGTTCCTGGAGCATGACCACGACGTCATCCGGGCGTTCCGGAAGCGGGGCGACGTGCAAGTCGACGAGACATTCACCAGGGTTACGTGGTGTGCTGAGATCGACCTTATATTCGTTGACCGCCGCGACGCGTGTGCGCACTTGTTCGACCAGCGACAGCAACGGACTGCCGAATGGCACGAGGTCGCGCAGCAGATAGCGGCGCAGGAGAGGTGCCGAAACCTTAAAGAAATCCTCGGCCGCGGAGTTAGCATCGACGATACGCCCGTCGACGCCAACCATAATGACCGGAAGCGGCAATGCGTTGAGCACGGAATCGGTTGACCCGGAATGGTAGGTTTCGGCGCTTGTCATGCTGCGGCCCTCCATGCGCGGGCGGCGAATGCATCGTAGGCTTCATTCATACAGCGCACGGTGTTGTCCGGATCGTTGCAGGTCAGCACCGCTTCGCGATGATGTTTGAGCAACCAGTCGGGCGCGCCGGCTATTACGGCTGCGGCATCGAGCGAGGACGCCAAGTGCTTGCGTGCGTGGCGTCGCCCGACTTCGACTCCATGGTGGCTGAGCATTTCGTCGTAGAGGGCGGCTGTCATTGCCGCTTGGATCCGAAGGTCGGGTGCAGGCTCCCGCTGCCCGGTCGCGAGGTAGCGCGCGATCTGACCAGGGAGCCATGGCCGGCCCTGGGCCGCGCGTCCGATCATCACCATTTCCGCGCCCGAGGCATTCAGTGCCGCGTCGGCATCATCGAAGTCTTTGATGTCGCCGTTGACGATAACGGGAATAGAAACGCTCTCGGTGACCGCACGCACCGCGTGCCAATCGGCTTGACCCTTGTAGAATTGGCAACGGGTGCGGCCGTGAACTGTAATGAGCTTCACGCCAGCATCCTCGGCGCGCTTTGCCAGCGCCGGCGCGCTGATCGAATGCGCATCCCAGCCGAGCCGCATTTTTAGCGTCACCGGCACGCGTGCCGCGGAAACCGTTGCGTCGATCAGCGTCAGGGCATGATCGAGGTCGCGCATCAGCGCGGAGCCGGCCTGCCCGCCGAAAACGTGGCGGGCCGGACAGCCCATGTTGATGTCGATGATAGCGGCTCCTGAGGCCTCGGCGATGTGCGCACCTTCCGCCATCCAGCGCGCCTCGCAGCCTGCGATTTGTACGACGTGAAGGGACACACCCCTGCCCTCGGCGCGCAAACGCGCCTGCGGCCGTCCCTCGGCCAATGCCTGGCTCGCCGTCATTTCGGAGATCACAAGGCCTGCGCCGAGGCCAGCAACTAGGCGCCGGAAAGGCGCGTCAGTCACTCCCGACATGGGTGCAAGGGCAACGCGATTGGCCAAGGGAATCCCGCCGATCACTGGAAGCATTGGCGTTGAACTGGCGGGCATCATAGCCTGCGTAAAAAGTGAGCAGTTTTAATTCTGCATATAGTTTAGCCAATTTTCCGCTCTGTGCAAGTGCTGCGTTGCAGCATTCGTATTGATTGTGAATTCCCATTGCGACGGCTTGCCAAGGCGCTAAAGGCAAGGGGAGCCAGCATTGGGCAGTTGAGGCACGGCATGACGGTTGTTGCAGCCGTAATTGTTGCTGCGGGACGCGGGCAACGCGTCGGCGGTGAGGTTCCCAAGCAGTTTCGTCTGCTTGATGGTTCACCGGTCATCCGCGCAAGCCTTGCCTTGTTTACGGAGCATCCTCAGGTCGGTCGGGTTCAGGCGGTTATTCATCCGGATGACCTGCAACGTTTTTCGTCAGCTGCCGAGGGATTTGCACTCCCCGCCCCAGTTTTTGGTGGCGCAACACGTCAAGCCTCAGTTTATGCAGGGCTGAAGGCAATCAGCGCACAGCCGCCCGATATCGTGCTCGTCCATGATGCCGCCCGTCCTTTCGCGACCGGTACTCTAGTCGGTCGGGCCGTAGCCGCAGCCGAGCATTCGGGAGCCGCAATTCCCGCCTTGCCGGTGACCGACACGGTCAAACGCGTGGACAATCGCGGCAATGTCGTCGAAACGCTTGATCGTGCCACACTGCGCATCGTGCAGACGCCGCAAGCCTTCGCATTCGAAAAATTCTTTGATGCACATCGGCGTGCCGCCGCCGCGGGTCGGGACAACTTTTCCGACGACGCCGCGCTTGCCGAATGGGCTGGACTGCAAGTCACGGAGTTTCCCGGCGAACCCAGCAACATAAAACTGACGACCGATGACGATTTCCTGCGCGCGCAAGCGGCATTCACGGCCGCTTCCGACATTCGCACCGGCACCGGATACGACATTCATGCTTTCGGTGACGGCAATCATGTAACGCTTGGCGGTGTACGAATTACCCATAACCGTGGATTGACGGGACATTCGGATGCCGACGTCGTCATGCACGCCATTGTCGATGCGATCCTCGGCGCTTTGGCGGAAGCGGATATCGGCGCGCATTTTCCGCCAAGCGATGCTAAGTGGCGGGGTGCCGCGTCCGAGCGCTTTCTTGCCTTCGCCGTGGACCGCGTACGCGCGCGTGGCGGGCGGATCGCGCATCTTGACGTGACGATCATCTGCGAAGCGCCAAAGATTGGACCGCACCGGGATGCCATGCGCGCGCGAATTTCACAGATCGCGCAAGTCTCAGTGGATCGCGTTGCCATCAAAGCGACGACCAGCGAGGGACTGGGCGCCATCGGCCGCGGCGAGGGCATCGCGGCGCTCGCCACCGCCACCATTCGCCTGCCCTGGAGCGGCAGCGATGCTTGATCGTGAATTGGCGGACGCCGCGCGTGACGTGCTCGATATTTTCCGAAATAAAAAACTAACACTAGCGGCGGCCGAATCCTGCACGGGCGGACTGCTGACTGCAGTGCTGACCGATATTCCCGGTTCCTCGGACATCGTCGAATGCGGCTTCGTGACCTACGCCAATAGAGCCAAGCACGAGATGCTTGGCGTACCGACGGCGATTCTGGAAAAACACGGCGCGGTGAGCCGCGAGACAGCCGAGGCGATGGTTAAGGGTGCGCTGGCGCGAGCGCCGGCGGATATCGCTATCTCCATCACCGGGATCGCGGGGCCGGGTGGCGCGAGCACCGGAAAGCCAGTTGGACTTGTGCATTTTGCCGCTGGCAGGCGTGGCGGCGGCCTCATCCACCATGCGCGCCGATTTGGCGATATTGGGCGAAGCGAGGTACGAAAACGCTCGGTATTGCAGGCGCTGGCGATGCTGCGCGAGATCGCGGAGACGGCAAAGGCTGAAACTTAGCCACTGGCCTTGCCGTAGACTGCATCCGCGCGGCGCTCGAAGGCTTCGGCGAAACGGCGAAATGCGGCGTCGAATACCGCACCCATGAGGAGACCAAGCGCGCGGCTGCGGAACTCGTAGTCGATGAAAAATTTCACGTCGCAGTTATGTGCGCCCAATGGGTGAAATTCCCAGCGGTTTTCCATGCGGCGAAACGGGCCCCGAAGATACTCAACCAGGATTCGCAAGTTGGCGCGGTCAAGCGTCACGCGGCTGGTGAAGCTTTCGTGGAGCATCTTGTAGGCGACGGTCATGTCGGCGACGACGATCTCGACGCCTTCGGGCTCGGCAATTCGCTGCCTGACCTTCATCGCCTGGCAAAGTGGAACAAATTGCGGATAACGTTCCATATCGGCAACGAGATCGAACATCTCGGAGGCGGTATGTCGCACCCGCCGGGTCGTGGAGAATGCCGCCATCGCAATATCAGCGGTAGGCCTGCGCGTCTCGTGCCGCTTTGAGCCTGGCAAAATCCTCGCCCGCGTGATGGGACGATCGCGTTAGCGGCGATGCGGACACCATCAGGAAGCCCTTGGCATAGGCGGTCGCCTCGTAGCCCTTGAATTCCTCGGGCGGCACGAAGCGCACGACCGGATGGTGCTTGCGTGTTGGCTGGAGATATTGCCCGATGGTAAGGAAATCGACATGCGCCGTGCGCAGATCGTCCATCAGTTGCAGCACCTCGTTTCGCTCTTCGCCCAGCCCCACCATGATGCCCGACTTGGTAAATATCGCGGGATCGATTTCTTTCACTCGCTGCAGCAGGCGGATGGAGTGAAAATAGCGCGCGCCGGGGCGCACTGTCAGATAGCGCGAGGGCACGGTTTCCAGATTGTGGTTGAAGACATCGGGCTTGGCCGCGACGACGATCTCCGGCGCGCCGTCCTTGCGTAGAAAGTCGGGTGTTAGTACTTCGATAGTCGTCTTCGGGCAGCGCTCGCGAAGGGCGCGGATGGTGTCGGCAAAATGCCGGGCGCCGCCGTCGTCGAGGTCGTCGCGATCGACCGAGGTAACGACGACATGGGTAAGTCCGAGTTTTCTGGTTGCTTCCGCCACATGCTCCGGCTCGGCGGGATCGAGCGGGCCCGGAAGTCCGGTCTTGACGTTGCAGAAGGCACACGCGCGCGTGCAGGTGTCGCCCATGATCATGAAGGTCGCGCGCTTCTTTTCCCAGCACTCGCCGATATTGGGGCAACTCGCCTCTTCGCAGACCGTGTGCAAACCGTTGGCGCGCACGATCGCATGCGTCTCGGCATAGCCGCGCGAAACCGGCGCGCGCACGCGAATCCAGTCCGGCTTTGGCAAAACCGCGCTGTCGGGCCGACGCGCCTTTTCCGGATGGCGGGGCCTTGGAACGCTGACGGTGTCGAGCACGACGGTCATATGGTCTCCGCAAGGCGCACGATGCCCTTAGCTACGAAGTCGCGCCCCCTCGCGCAAGCTAAGTACGTAGGTTCAGAAATCTGCTATATTCACGAACAGGATTCTGCGTAAACCCGCCACAGGGAGATTAGCCAATGTTCATCAGGATAACCACCTTGGCAATTTTTACGATTGCGTTCGTTGGCTTGCCGGCAAATATCCAGGCTCAGAGCGGCAATCAAAACCAGAAGACAAACAAATCTCTCGAACAGTTGAAGGATGTGAATCGCAGCTCGCAGGGCGCAGCAAGCACAACAAACCTGGAAAAAGCCAAAGTAAAATCCGGCGAGAATATCGATACGCCAACCAAGCCTGCGGTCAAAGCCGGTACTCCGACGCCGCGTACGCAACAGCAGGCCATCGATGACTACAAGAAATCCGGCCGGCCGACCGGTGAATCGCAAATTCAAGCTATCGCCAAGAAGAAAATCGTTGTCCCTGAGCCCGGCAAGTCCCAGGCATCCACCCCCACCACTCAGGTACGCACCTCGAGCACGACGGCGCAAGGCGCGACGCCTAAACTCGCTACCGGCGATGCCAAGAAGTCGGTGACGACCAACGCCGCCGTAAAGCCAAATCCCGCTGCCGCCGCTACGAAGCAGGCGACTACCAGCGCGCCGGCAAAACCAACCCCGGCAACCGCGGCTGCGAAGCCGGCGACAGCTAACGTGGCGGTAAAGCCGCAGCCTGTGGCGAAGCAGACGACGACAACCGCCACCGCCCCGGCAAAACCGGCACCGGTGACCGCGTCACGGCCCGCACCTTCCACCTACACGACATCGTCGAGCTCCTCGACCACGACGTCCTCGACGTCATCCTCGAAATCGACGACCAGCTCGACATCGTCGAGCACGAAAAAATAAAGCGCGCATTCAGGCGTCGTGACGGGTGATGCGGGTCACGACGATGAACGCAACCGCCGCCACACGAAAAGAATAATGATCGCGCCGATCGTCGCCGCGATCAGAAGCCGGACGAAGCCAAAAACTGGAATCTGCAGGACTTCGGCGAGCTTGCCGCCGATGAACGCGCCGGCGATTCCTACCAGGATGTTGGTGAGGATGCCGTGGTCGGACGCGGTCACCTTTTCGGCGATCCAGCCGGCAATGACGCCGATGATCAACATGGTGATCAGCCCGACTCCGGGTTGTCCAAGGATGCCCTGCATCTCTCCCATGACTGTCTCCCTGTTTGCAAAAAATTGATTAGATATTGAGCACGCGCCCGTAGGCGTCGAGCACCGCCTCTTTCATCGTTTCCGACAGTGTCGGATGCGGGAAAACCGTGTGCATCAACTCCTCTTCCGTGGTCTCCAGATTCATCGCAACCACGTAGCCCTGGATCAATTCGGTGACTTCCGCGCCGATCATGTGCGCGCCGAGAAGCTGACCGGATTTCTTGTCGAAAATGACCTTCACCAAGCCTTGGTCTTCGCCGAGCGCAATCGCCTTGCCGTTGCCGACAAAAGGAAAGCGGCCGATGCGTACGTCGATTTTCATGTCTTTCGCCGCTGCTTCGGTGAGACCGACGGAGGCGATTTGCGGCGCGCAATAGGTGCAGCCTGGGATCATCGCCTTGTTCATCGGATGGACTTTGATTCCCTTGATTGCTTCGACGCAGATGACGCCCTCATGCTCGGCCTTGTGCGCGAGCATGGGCGGGCCGGACACGTCGCCGATGGCATAGACGCCGGGCACATTCGTGCGGTTCAGCTGATCGACCACGATGATGCCGCGGTCGGTTTTGACGCCGAGCTTTTCCAATCCTAGATTTTCGATATTACCGACCACGCCGACGGCCGAGATCGCACGCTCGAATTCCAGTATTTGTTTGGATTTACCGTCGTCGATGGTCGCGACAACGGAATCGGCTTTCCTGTCGAGTTTCGTCACCTTGGCGCCGGTGATGATCTTGATGCCCTGTTTCTCGAAAGCCTTCCGCGCCAGACCGGCGATCTCTACATCCTCGACGGGCAGGATTTGCGGCAGCACTTCGACAACCGTGACGTCGGCGCCGAGTGTGCGGTAGAAACTCGCGAATTCGATACCGATGGCGCCCGAGCCGATCACCAGCAGCGTTTTCGGCATGCGGTCCGGCGCCATCGCCTCGAAATAGGTCCAAACCAGTTTCTTGTCCGGCTCGATGCCGGGCAGCACGCGCGGGCGTGCCCCCGTGGCGATGATGATGTGTTTTGATTGATACGATCCGGCACCGAGCGATCCCTTTGGCGCTTCGCTTTTACTTGCCTTCACCGCGACCTTGCCTGGCGCCTCGATGCTCGCCTCGCCCCAGATGATCGTCACTTTGTTTTTCTTCATCAGGAAGCCGACGCCATCATTAAGGCGCTTGGACACCGCGCGC
>JACQTM010000179.1 GCA_016210825.1 Hyphomicrobiales bacterium | reverse complement strand
ATATGAAGTCTTCCATCTCTCGCGTACGGGCAAGGCACGGATACACGGAGGAAGGCCTGTGTTCCCGCAAGTTCCCGAGCTGACACCCGAAGATGTACTGGCAAGCCATGTTCTCATAGCCAGCGAGCACCGTGTGCTCGACGCCGATGCGGAATGCACCCTCGTGACCTGGCGCCGGGCCCGGCCGTCTTCGCGCTGACAAAGATTCGGCGAGCTTTTTGGCTTCTCAACGGTATCCGCCTACGCACTCGCAGCCAAAAACACGGCCCCAGCGCATCGATTTACGGTTTGTTTCTGTGCAAAACAAATAAGCGCGTGACGTTGCCTGCGAATCAGTTAATCATCGCGCCGAGATGATTCGGCACACGCGGGTCGGCGGTTGCTGAGGCCGACCTGTTGAGGTTCCTCCCGCGTGGCGTATTCGACTCGGGCGGCCGAAAGGCCGCCCTTTTTCATTCCGCAATGCGGGTTTGACCGAGGTCTTGCGGTTCGCCGGATCCATCACCATTTATTATCGATGGCAGGCGTCGAGCCGACGGCTCCGCCTCCATTGCGGCCACGATCAGGAGCTCGGTGACGCCGGATGAACGCGCACCACTCTCGTTCGTGGTCGTCGGCGTTTTATTAATCGCTGATCAAATGTCCCGCAGCGTGTCAGCTTCGGCGCGACGCCACGGGCCAAGCGACATCAAGACAAGCAGCGCGCCGATCAACGAAACGTTCTTAAGCGCGTGGATCATGTTCGCGCCGCGCTCGGCGCCGGTCATGTTCCAGAAATCGTGGAAATAGTACGTCGCCGCGATGCTGAACAGCACCAGTAGAAACGCCATCGCGCGCGTGCCGATATTGAACGCGATCAGCAGGCCACCTGCGAGCTCGACTACCCCGCTAATGATCGCCAACAATTGTGGCGTCGTCATTCCCGAGGCGCTCTCCACCTGCGCGGCGATACCGCGAAGGGCTTCAGGCACTGTCACCTTGGGCGCGATCACTGCCGCCGTACCGGCGACGTCCATCAATTTTTCCGCGCCGGAAAAAAGAAAGATCACGACGAACAAAACCCGGCCGACGATGAAAAGCATCTGCATGGGTGGCCTTTCGAATCGTTTGCGAATCCAACCGACCTCACTCAGGCGATTGCGATTATGCCAGTTCGCGACGTTTGACGATACGCCCGACGCGGGAGGATACGGATTCCAATAGGATGATGATTCTCCCGGCAACGCCGCCAATCGACAAAAGTTCCAGCCCACGGGCGTTTGGCCGTGGGCTGGCTTTACTTCATTGCGTTCACGGCCGCTGAAGCGGTCCGGAGAAAAATCCCGTCAACACAGCATCGCGTTCGTCGCCATCACGACCGCGACATGCGTTCATCCACCGAGTAGCTTCCCGGGCCATGCAGCGCGAGCAGCAGGAAGCCGCCCATCAATCCGAGATTCTTGTAGAAGTGCGACATGTTAGCACCGCGTGGCGGACCATCCATGCCCCAGAAAGGATGACCGAGATAGGTCAAGATGATCAGCCAGAGCACGAGCGCGTAAGCAGCCCAGCGCGTCTTGAAGCCGACGAGGATCAAGATACCGCCAATGAGTTCGATCGCCGCGATGAGATAGCCGAGCCACGTCGGCGGCGCGGCACCTCCCGCCACCATCGCCATGAAGCGCTTGGTGCCGTCATTGCCAAGAATCGAGCCGACATTCACGAACTTCAGGTAGCCGTAGACGATGAATACAGCCGACAACAAGATGCGGCTGAGTAAACTTAAGCCATCCGACATGATCGCCCTCCCTTACCCGGCTTCGGGAGGAATGAAATCCCCCCATGCAGGCTATGATGGAACCCCGGTGGCTCCGTGGCAATTCCCCTGTGACCACTCGCGGCCCACACAAGAAAAAGCGCCCTCCGATGGGAGGGCGCAAACATTTTCGGCAAACCTGTGCTGATTGGCCGTCGATATCTTAAGGAGCGGCGCTCACAAATCGCAGTTGCGGCGGGACACTTGTCGATACTCGCCCCCGGGATCGCGGAACCAACATCGGCCCTCATACCAATAATAACCGGCACGACGTTGCTGGCCTTGCGCGGCGATGGTCGCACCGGTCACGGCGCCGACTCCCACGCCCACTGCCGCGCCCTTTCGTCCACCGACCGCGCCGCCGATCAGTCCGCCGGTTACACCGCCGACAATCGCACCACCAAGAATGTCCTGTGCTTGCGCATCCTGTACCGGCATAACCATCGCGGCCGCCAACAGGCTCACAGCTCCAAGCTTGCTGATCATGGCATCTCTCCCTCTGAGCATTCACCCGCCTATTCATAGAGAATTTGCGGGCGCTTATCAAAGGGCCCGCCCGCACGGCGTCGCAGCTGTCAACTTAGCGCGGTGGCATGTCCGTCGTTGAAATGTCGCGCCGCCAGATTGAAGCCGACCTTAGATTGCGGCTGGCAGCCGACCGCGGCGCCGATCTCCGCGCATGTCTGGCGCATAATTGCGCGCGTGGTTCCAGGATATGGCCACTCGACTCCACAAGCGGAATGAACTGCACGGGACCGATGAGCTGTCGTCCGCCTTGCGCCATCGCGCCAGCACTTCGGCGCCAAGGAGACGGCCGGATCGGATATCAACTATCGGCTGGTCATAGGGGATGAATTCGTTGGCCTTGAGTACCTGTTCGATTTCGGTGACCGGGTTAATAGGCTGACGCCGGGAAACGAGCAGCCCGAATGCTCCAATCATCAAACCGATCCCACCGGTAATGACGGCCCAATCCATGCAGACCGATCTGCCCCTCGGCGACGTAGGCACGCGGTGCCTGTAAGTGCGGGCTTAAGCTTAAAGCCGCGGTAACGATGATGAGACCGGGACCGGCACCCTGATGGCCATGATGGTTAGTAAAGGGTAAAACATGCGCCGCCGGCTCAATCGTTCAACGAATATGGGTCACCACCGGCACGGCCTTGCGCGAGGAAACACGATGCACCCTGTTTTGTTGTTGGCCGCGTCATTGATAATGGCGTTCGTGATGATGCCGGGCGGCAGCACCGCGCAAACGCGCCTCGAGATCTTCGATGCGCATCTGCACTACAACCAGGAACCGGCACCGTTCTATTCTCTCGAGCAGGTGATCGAAGTCTTTAAGCGAAACGGCGTCACTGGCATTGTCGCAAACAGCCGCCCGAACAAGGGCACGCATCAGCTCGTCGAGGCTGAGACGCCAGGCTTATGGGTTGTGCCATTCATTCGCCCCTACCGCACTCGTGCTGATATCCAGACCTGGTTCAACGACTCCGCGATCTTCGACTTGATCAAATCCGAATATGCGCGCGGCTATTATCGCGGCATCGGCGAGTTCCATATTTACGGCAAATCGGCATCGAGCGAGTGGGTCAAGAAGATGGTGGATTTCGCCGTGGAGCGGCGTCTTTTCCTTCACGCGCATTGCGACGAAGAAGCATTGCTGATTTTGTTTTCGCATAATCCGAAGGTGAAGATTGTTTGGCTGCACACAGGCTTTTCAACACCGCCTAATCGCGTGGCCGAGTTGCTCGATAAATTTCCCGCTTTGTGGGCCGAATTATCTTATCGCAGTGGCATCACCGAGAGCGGCGGCCAGCTTTCGCAAGAATGGAAGGACCTGTTCGCGCGTCATTCCGACCGTTTTATGCTCGGCTCCGACACCTGGATCAACGAGCGCTGGTTCGG
Organism: Hyphomicrobiales bacterium; assembly: GCA_016210825.1. Classification (GTDB taxonomy): domain Bacteria; phylum Pseudomonadota; class Alphaproteobacteria; order Rhizobiales; family Xanthobacteraceae; genus JACQTM01. Next base: position 1,616 of record JACQTM010000179.1, on the reverse strand, counting down.
CTACGACACGATCTTCAAGGAATACCGGGCGTGGCTTGCGCAATTGCCCGCGGATCAGGCCGCGCGCATCGCCAATGGCAACGCCAAGCGCCTGTTTGGCGGCACCACGGCCCGTTGACGCCGAATAGAGCGCGATGCGAAAAAGTGGGAACCGATTTTTCGCAAAAATCGCAGGACCGCCAAGTCCAGCCGCCGGGCTTTAGCCTTTCGCCATCGCGACATGCTCCGCGATGAAGCGCGGCAACGCGAAAGCCGCCGCGTGCACTTCCGGCGACCAGTATTTGGTCTTGAACTTTCCGGCCTTGGCATAACGCTGCGCGATGGTCTTGACCGGCGTCTGGCGCATTTTCTTGTTGTCGGTCGCCCAGCCCATGGCGAGGTGTCCGCCGACATAAGTCGGGATCGCGGCGACGTAGCAAAAGCCGTCGTTCCACAATTTTCGGAACTTGTTGATGCTTTTGGTCAATTCTTCCGGCTGATAGAACGGCACGCCGTTCTGCGTCACCATCACGCCGCCCTTCTTCATGCAGCGCTTACAGCCGGTGTAGAATTCCGGCGAGAACAGCACGATGCCGGGACCCTGCGGGTCGGTGGAGTCGACGATAATGACGTCGAAGCGGCGATCGGTCTGTTTCACGTACTTGATGCCGTCGTCGATGATGAGATCGAAGCGCTTGTCCTTGAGCACCGGGCCGGTGAATTCGGGAAAATGCTCCTTGGAGAATTCGACCACCGAGGCGTCGATTTCGACTTGGGTGAGGCGCTTGACGGTTTTGTGCTTGAGCACCTCCTCGGCGATGCCGCAATCGCCGCCGCCGACGATCAGCACCTCCTCGGCCTTGCCGTGGGCGAGAATCGGCACGTGGGTCATCATCTCGTGGTAGATGAATTCGTCGGCCGTCGTCACCTGGGTGGCGCCGTCGAGCATCAGAATCTTGCCGAAATGCCGCTGCTCGAACAGCACGAGATGCTGGTGTTCGGTCTGCATCTCGTAGAGCACCCGCTCGACCTCGAAGGTCATGCGGAAGCCCAAGTCGTCGAACAGGGTCTCGGGAATCCAGCGTTTCTCGGCCATGGGGTCCCTCATACGCGAACGGCCGGACGAGCGGTCCGGCCGTCGCAGCTAACAGGTATCAGTCACATACCGCTCAGGCACCCTGCCCGCGCAGGAGTTCGCTGACCGCGATCCGCTTCGGCTTGAAGGCCTTGCGCAGCACCGGAACGCAGGCCTCGGGCTTGGCCTTGCCGCACATGAAGACATCGAGCGCCGCATAGCCGTTCTCGGGCCAGGAATGGATCGAGATGTGGCTCTCCGCCAGCACGGCGACGCCGGAAACGCCGCCATTGGGCTCGAAGTGATGCAGATGGATATGAAGCAAAGTGGCGCCGGCCGCGTCGACGCAGCGGCGCAAGGCGTCCTCGATCAGCTCGATGTCGTCGAGCTTCTTGGCGTCGTATAGGTCGATGATGAGATGCGCACCGGCGCACCGCACTCCGTTCCTCACCACGAAATGATCGTCACGCTCTTCAACAGCAGTGGGCGTGACGATCGCGAAGTCCTTCTTTCGGGCGGAACTTGGGGTCCCCAAGCCCTTCACCGATTGAAGGAGGGCGTT
>JACQTM010000178.1 GCA_016210825.1 Hyphomicrobiales bacterium | reverse complement strand
TCGAACTCGCGCTTGTCGGCGAGCGAGACTTTAATCTCGCTCGCGCCCTGGATGACGTGATTGTTGGTTATGATGAAGCCACCCGGATCGACAATGACACCCGAGCCGAGCGAGCGCTGCACTTGTTCGCGTGGAATGCCCTGTCCAAAGAAGCGGCGTAAAATTGGATCGTCAAGCAGCGGATTGCGGTTTTCGACAACGCGCGCGGCGTAAACGTTGACAACCGCAGGCGCCACGCGCTGCACCACCGGCGCGTATGACAGCCGCAATTCGTTGGGCGTGGTTGGCACCCGCCGATCCTGCGCGCTGGCAACAGAAACTGAGGCGGCTAGAAGGACGAGTGCAGCTAACAAGCGACGGTGGGAGGGCATGGCATTAATTCCGCTTCCTCATTTTGTCTTGGCCGGATACGTGCCGGTATGACGAGCAACGAACTCGAGCAGATATAGGCTCCCGCCAATCCTAATTGAAGGCCGTGAAATTTACTCGCTAGTCCTTCGCCGGCACCGTACGTAGATAGGCGACGATGGCATCGAGGTCGCTTGCCGTCATCTTGGCATAATAGTGATAGCCCATCGGCGGCTTGAGCTTGCTGCCATCACGGCTGATGCCTTGCGTAATCGCGCGTTTGATTTCGTCATCGCTCCACGCCCCGATGCCTTTGGTCTTGCTCGTGGTAATGTTGCGCGCCACCGACACCCCCCACGGCCCCTTGAGCTCGAAACCACTCTTGCCGAGTTCGCCAACGAAGTCGCGCCCGCGCGGTCCGAGCGGCGTGTGACACTCCATGCAATGGCCGATGGTCGCGAGATAGAAGCCCTTCTTGACCTTGTCATTGAGGGCGCTTGCCGCGATCGGTTTCTCAGCTCCAGGAAATATCTGCGGCTTGAGTGCGATCTTGTAGATCGGATCCGGAACCGTGTTCTTGATCGGTTTCAACGTACGCAGATAGGCAACGATGGCGTCGAGATCGCGCGGGGTGAGTATATTGTAGAATCCTGTCGGCATCACGGCCGCGATCTGCACGCCGTTCGGCCGCACCCCGGTGAGCAGCAATTTCTTGATGTCGGCGTTACTCCATTTGCCGATGCCGGTCCCTGGATCAGGCGTGATGTTCGGCGCCGTGACCTTGAACGGCGGTTCGTCGAATTCGAGGCCGCCGGAGAATGCCCGCTCGGCAATATCACCGCTCGGACCCTTCGGCGTGTGGCAATTGCCGCATGTTAAGATGGTGTTGACGAGATAGTCGCCGCGCTGGACTGCTGCGTTCTGTGCATTAACGGTTTGCATCATGGCGATGGCGGCAAGCGTAGCCAGACCAAATCGTTTCATTGAGACCTCCCCAGCAATCGCTCTCGATGGCAATCGATTGAAAATACCGCGCCGAAGCGGCCGGCCAACACGACCATTGCGCGTGTCAAAAATAAAAAAGCGACGCCATGCGCCGCTTCGAATTGCGACCTAATGCCAGACAATCACGCCGCGGTTGCCGCTTTTTCCTCGGCCGCCGGCTTCTTCTCCTGCACCGGCCCGGAATCCTTACCGCGCGCATCGACGTTACGATCGACAAACTCGATCACCGCAACCGGCGCGGAATCGCCATAACGGAACCCCGCCCTGAGCACGCGGGTATAACCGCCGTTACGATCCTTGTAGCGCGGACCGATAACTTCGAAGAGCTTTTTTACCATGTCGACGTCACGCATCTGCGCCACCGCTTGGCGTCGCGCGTGCAGATCGCCACGCTTGCCGAGCGTGACGAGCTTCTCGACAACCGGGCGCAATTCCTTCGCCTTCGGCAGCGTGGTGATGATCTGCTCGTGTTTAATAAGTGCTGCCGCCATGTTGGCAAACATGGCGCGGCGATGCGATGGCCGCTTGTTTAGCTTACGGTGAGCTTTTCCGTGACGCATCGCTGTCCACTCCCGACACTGGCGCGCCATCCTTCGAGGCTCACCCTTTGGGCTCGCACCTCAGGACGACGCGATCAAATTCACAATCCCAACTCGTCACCCTGAGGTGCCGACCGACGGTCGGCCTCGAAGGGTGACGGCATCAATAGTGGTCCTCGAAGCGCTTGGCCAGATCCTCAATATTCTCCGGCGGCCAGCCCGGCACTTCCATGCCAAGGTGCAGTCCCATCTGCGCCAGCACTTCCTTGATCTCGTTGAGTGACTTGCGGCCGAAATTCGGTGTGCGCAGCATCTCGGCCTCGGTCTTCTGCACGAGGTCGCCGATATAGACGATGTTGTCGTTCTTCAGGCAGTTGGCCGAACGCACCGACAATTCGAGTTCGTCCACCTTCTTCAAGAACGCTGGATTGAACGCGAGATCGGGAATCGTCTCAGCGGCAACCTCCTTGCGCGGCTCCTCAAAGTTGACGAAGACGTTGAGCTGGTCTTGCAAGATGCGCGCGGCATATGCCAACGCATCTTCAGGTGAAACCGCACCGTTGGTCTCGATCGAGAGCGTCAGCTTGTCATAGTCGAGAATTTGTCCCTCGCGGGTGTTCTCGACCTTGTAGGACACCTTGCGTACCGGTGAAAACAGGCTGTCCACGGGGATGAGCCCGATCGGCGCGTCTTCCGGCCGGTTGCGGTCGGCGGCGACATAGCCTTTGCCGGTATTGACGGTGAATTCCATGCGGATCTCGGCCCCTTCGTCGAGGGTGCAGAGCACGAGTTCCGGATTGAGCACGACGATGTCGCCCACGGTGGAGATGTCGCCCGCGGTCACGACGCCCGGACCCTCTTTCTTCACCACCATGCGTTTTGGACCCTCGCCCTGCATTTTGATGGCGATGTCCTTGATGTTGAGCACGATGTCGGTGACATCCTCGCGCACGCCTGGGATCGATGAGAATTCATGCAACACGCCATCGATATGCACGGATTGAACGGCTGCGCCCTGCAATGAGGACAACAGAATGCGGCGTAGCGCATTGCCGAGCGTCACTCCGAAACCGCGCTCGAGCGGCTCGGCGACGACCGTCGCGAGACGTTTCGCATCGGGCCCCGTCGCGACCTGCAGCTTGCCCGGCCTGATCAATTCTTGCCAATTCTTCTGGATCACATTGTCACCCATCGCGTTGAGCGGTGCAGGCGTCGCCCGTGCACCCCACTCCGCCCCGTGGGATAATTCGGCGGCGGCGGACGGCGCTTCCGCCCGCCGGATGAGAGCGTCGGTCATACGCGCCGTCGCTTGCGCGGACGGCACCCGTTATGCGGGATCGGCGTCACGTCGCGGATCGAGGTAATGGTAAAGCCCGCGGCTTGCAGCGAACGCAAAGCCGACTCGCGGCCCGACCCTGGGCCGGCGACTTCGACCTCGAGCGTGCGCATGCCGTGCTCCTGCGCCTTCTTCGCCGCGTCCTCGGCGGCGACTTGCGCGGCATAGGGCGTCGATTTGCGCGAGCCTTTGAAACCCATGGTTCCCGCGGACGACCAGGCAATGGCGTTGCCCTGTGCGTCGGTGATGGTAATCATGGTGTTGTTGAACGTCGCGTTCACATGCGCGACGCCCGAAGCGATGTTCTTGCGTTCGCGCTTGCGGACGCGGGTGGCTTCTTTGCCCATTCCTGTTTCCTTCGTGGCGCGGCTCAATCCCGGCCATGCGCTCAAATGCGATTAAGTCGTGACTTTCTTCTTGCCCGCGATCGCGCGCGCTGGTCCCTTGCGCGTTCGGGCATTGGTGTGGGTACGCTGCCCGCGAACCGGCAGCCCGCGGCGATGACGCAAGCCGCGATAGCAACCAAGATCCATGAGCCGCTTGATGTTCATTGCGACCTCGCGCCGCAAATCGCCCTCGACCATGTAGTCGCGGTCAATCATCTCGCGGATCTGCAAAACCTCCTGGTC
>JACQTM010000188.1 GCA_016210825.1 Hyphomicrobiales bacterium | reverse complement strand
GGCTGCTGTCCGGGGGGGCAACAGATGCCAGCGGGCGTCAACTGGTTGGGTGGACAGGCTGTGCATTGACCCAGCGCATTGGGCACGGTGCCGAGCGGGCAGCACTGCTGGATCGGCCATGCAGCCGAGCCGGGCGGACAAAGATCAGCGTGGCACTGATTGTCGAGGCCGACCTGCTGACCGAGTCCACAAAGGGCCTGTTGCGGGGTCGGAGTGCAAGTGTCGTTCGACCACCAGCCTGGCACCCCCGGCGTCATCGTGAAGCCGGCGGGGCATTGAGCATTCGGCGGAATCGGGCATGCCCCGACTGCGTCCGGTGGTGTGTTGTCCCAGCAGAGTCCCGTCGATGGGTTGAAACCAGCAAAGCAGGCGGCCGGAGGGTCTGCCGGATTGGCGCAGAGCGACTGGCAGCCGGTGGGGCCGGGCACTTGGCCCCACGGACAGCATTGCAGTCCCGGCTGCGGCGTCGTGCCAGGCGGGCAAGCGCATGTCGGATCACCGGGCGGGCAGATGCACGGACCGCTCGGTACCGGGCAGAACGGCGGCGGCGGTGGTGGCGGGGCGACTGGCACGCCGGGCACGCCAAAGGGAATTCCCAATCCGCCCAACCACGGCCCACCGCCGATCCCGGCGCGCCCGCACAGACGCCAAATCGCGATATCGCCGAGATGACCGCGCGCCTCGGGATCGTCGAAGCGATCATCGTAATCAACGAAATAAGTCTTCAGCGGCGGGACATTGGCGGGCACGACGAGTTCGATGTCGTTGCCCTGCAGGCCGTTAACGATCGCCGGGCCACCTGTCGCAAGCTGCGCGGCGAGCGCGGGATCGGTCGTGACGCGCAGCTCTTCGCCGGTCGACCATAAAAAGCCGCCGCACGCGGCGCGGTTGAGTTTGCCTTGGGGGTCGTAACCATAGCCGACAGCGACGCCGCCATTGCCATTGCGCATCTGCAGCGGAAAGCCGATCGCATATTGATCTGGCACCGGTTGCCAGGCGGGAGCGCCGCCCGCAGGAGCCGCCACCGGCGCGTAGCGCAGCACGCGGCCGATGCCTTCCTGCGCCAGCACAGCGAAGTCATAAGCGCCGGTCGGGGCCGCGCGTTCGGCGAGCAGCATGCGGCCCTGATCGTCGAAAGTGATCTTGGAAATTTCGGTTGGAGCCGCGTTAGGTGGAACAGTGATCTCAAGGCGCGCGTCGGCGCCAAAAGCTCCAGCCGCGATCGCCACCGACCAGATCTGCAGACTGTCCGCTACCGCGTAATAAAGTCGGCTCCCGCGCACCGCGAGGCCGAAGATCAGCCGCGGCTGCGGTGCATAGGCCCACGTCGCAGGATTCGCGGTCTGAAACAGTGGGCTCTGAATATTGAGCCGATTAGCCGCATTGAACGGCACCGGCGGCAAGCCCACCGCTTGCCGTCCTTGCACGCCGTGGTCGTACTGTCCGCGCTCGGCCCCGTTGAGATCGAATTGGTGGATCATACCAGTGTCGCGATCGGCGACGAACAGGCTGTTGGAGGCTGGATCGTAGGCGAGCCCGCCGAGCGCGGGCCCCGAGTTCGGCACGTTGTTGAGCATCACATTCGTGAACAGGCGCACCTCGCCCGTCACCCCGTCGATCCGCCAGATCGACCCCGGCCCACCGCCTTGATCGAGCGGGCCGAACAGGCCGGGCATGAAGCTCGCGTTCGGCGCGCCTTGCTTGACGCGATCGGGCAGGCCATCACCGTCTGCATCGGGCACGACGATCGGCAATCCATAAGCGGAAGTGGCGGCGACATAGATGTTCGGCGGGCTCGCGTTGTCGAGCGCGACCGCGAACACCTGGCCAACCTGAGCGGCCGTCACGGTGAAAGGTTTTGGTGCCTGCAAGAGCTGCGCCTGCGGCGGCGCGCCAGGCGTCTGCAGATCGATCACGCGCGCTGACGGACCTGCGAGATCGATGTAAGTCTTGTCGGCCGGATCAGCGCCGGGGGCAATGACCATTGGCGGCCGCGTCCCGGAAAAGCCGGTCACCGCCGCATCGCCGTCGGTGAGAATGCCGGCCGGTGGCTGTGCGGGCTGCGCAACAACGGGACCGAGACTTGCAACGCAGGGGACCAGGATCGCAATCGCTGCGGCCAAAATAACAGCCGCCGAACGCATTTGTCGCTGACCGACCCGCGGACGGGTTCCGGAGAAACAAAAGACAGCCCGTGCGAACCGCGGTGCCATCAATACCTGCCCGATTTACCGCTTGAAACCCACGCCCCCAATTCAAATTCGAAAACAATCAAGGAAAAACTACGCTACCCGTCATGAAAAGCGCATTGAGGCAGATCAAGCTTGGAATGAACCTGGACGATGAGATGCGAATGATACGCACCAGCTAGACACTCAGTCGCAGGGGTGGCATGAACCAGCGCACTCACAAGTGGAAAGGGCTTCGAGCGATGAAGCGTTTCTTTGAGCTCCTGTTCACCTGGTGGAACCGCGAAACGCCGGGCACTCAATTGTGGACATGGCTCTATGGCGAGTTTGTCGGCGAGGACGAAATCGGCAACCGCTATTACCGGACGAAGGGTGGCAAGATCGATCCGACGCTCGGCTTCGAGCGCCGCTGGGTGATTTTCAACGGCTATGCGGAAGCCTCCACCGTGCCGCCGTCGTGGCACGGCTGGCTGCATCACACCGTCGACACCCCGCCGAGCGCAGAGACATATAAACCACGCCCGTGGCAGAAGCCGCACCGCCCGAACCTGACCGGAACCGCGGGCGCTTATCGCCCGAGCGGCTCAACGCTGGCGCAAGGCCGCCGCCCGAAGGCGACCGGCGATTACAAGGCGTGGACGCCCGGGAAGTAAATATAAATTTTGGTGTCATTCCGGCCAAGCGGCTGAAGGCCGCGCGAGCCGGAACCCATAACCACGATACGTGATTTGGAACGAAGAGTTACTGCATTTATCTCCTCGCCAATCGGCGGCATGGGACACTTTATTTGGGTGTCACGAATAACCTCGTCCGGCGCGTTCATGAGCATCGCATGGAAGCCGATCACGGTTTTGCTGCTCGGTATGGCATCAAGCGCCTCGTTTATTTTGAAGTCTTTGACGACACGATGTCCGCGATTACCCGGGAAAAACAAATCAAGAAATGGCGCCGAGATTGGAAGATTGCTCTGATTGAAGAAAACAACCCAGATTGGAACGACCTGTTTGACCGTATTGCCATTTAACAACCCGCTGGGGTGGGTTCCGGCTCTCGCGCTACGCACTCGGCCGGTATGACGAATAATTGGTAATTCACCGATG
>JACQTM010000019.1 GCA_016210825.1 Hyphomicrobiales bacterium | reverse complement strand
TGTTGCACTGAAGGACGACGCCGACGATGTTCTTGCCGATATCGTGAACGTCGCCCTTCACGGTGGCGAGTACGATCTTGCCATTGGAGCTCTTTTCGACCTCACCGCGCTCCTGCTTTTCCTTCTCCATGAACGGCATCAGATAAGCGACGGCTTGCTTCATCACCCGGGCCGATTTCACCACCTGCGGCAGGAACATCTTTCCCGAACCGAACAAATCTCCGACAACGTTCATTCCGGCCATCAGCGGCCCTTCGATCACCTCGAGCGCGCGCGCGGCAGCCGTGCGCGCTTCCTCCACGTCGGCGGCGATATAATCGGTGATGCCGTGAACAAGCGCGTGGGAGAGGCGCTTCTCTACCGGCCATTCGCGCCAGGCAAGATCGGCCTCCTTGCCCTCGCGGTTCTGCCCGCGAAATCGCCCGGCAAGATCGAGCAGACGCTCGGCGGCGTCGGGGCGGCGATTGAGCACCACGTCCTCGCACGCCTCGCGCAGTTCCGGATCGAGATCGTCATAAACAGCGATCTGGCCGGCATTGACGATACCCATATCCATGCCGGCTTTGATCGCGTGATAAAGAAATACCGAGTGCATTGCCTCGCGCACGCGCTCGTTGCCGCGGAACGCGAAAGAAAAATTGGAGACCCCGCCCGAGACATGCGCATGCGGCAGGTTCTGCTTGATCCAGCGCGTCGCCTCGATGAATGCGACGCCGTAGCCGTTGTGCTCCTCGATCCCGGTTGCGACAGCAAAAATGTTCGGATCGAAGATGATGTCCTGCGGCGGAAAACCGACCTTGTCGACGAGAATGTCGTAGGCGCGCTTGCAGATTGCGGTCTTGCGCTCCACGGTGTCGGCTTGCCCCTTCTCATCGAACGCCATGACAACGACGGCGGCGCCGTGACGGCGCACGATTTGCGCGTGCTGCACGAACGCCTCTTCGCCCTCTTTCAGCGAAATTGAATTAACGACCGACTTGCCCTGCACGCATTTGAGGCCCGCCTCGATCACCGAAAATTTCGATGAATCGATCATGATCGGCACCCGCGAGATATCGGGCTCCGACGCGACAAGATTGAGGAAGGTCGTCATTGCGCTTTCCGAATCGAGCAGGCCCTCATCCATATTGACGTCGATGATCTGCGCGCCGTTCTCGACCTGGTCGCGCGCGATCGCGAGCGCCGCGGGATAATCGCCCGCGGTGACGAGCTTGCGGAATTTTGCGGAACCTGTGACGTTCGTGCGTTCGCCGACATTGACGAATGGAATTTCCGGCGTCAGCGCGAATGGTTCGAGACCGGAGAGACGGAGCATCGCAGGTGGCTCGGGGATTCGGCGCGGCGTCTTGTCTTGCACCGCTTTCGCGATCGCTTCGATGTGCTCCGGCGTCGTGCCGCAGCAACCGCCGACGATGTTGACAAGGCCGGAGGTGGCGAATTCTCCGAGCAATCCAGCCATGTAGTCCGGGCTCTCGTCGTAGAGCCCAAATTCGTTGGGCAGGCCGGCATTCGGATAGGCGCAGATCAGCGTATCGGCAATGCGCGAGAGCTCGGCGATATGCGCGCGCATTTCCTTGGCGCCGAGCGCGCAATTAAGCCCGACGGTTAGCGGCGCCGCATGACGCAGCGAATTCCAGAACGCCGCTGGCGTCTGCCCCGAAAGCAAGCGTCCGGATAGATCGGTAATGGTGCCGGACAACATCACGGGGATCTTTTCGCCGCGCGCCGCCGACAACTCCGCGATGGCGTAAAGCGCGGCTTTCGCATTAAGGGTGTCAAAGATCGTCTCGACCAGCAGTAGGTCGGCGCCGCCATCCATTAACGCTTGCGCCTGCTCGTGATAGGCCGCGCGCAATTGATCGAAATTGACGGCGCGGAAACCCGGATCGTTGACATCGGGCGAAGTGGACGCAGTGCGGTTGGTCGGACCGAGCGCGCCGGCGACGAAACGCGCCCTGCCGTCCTCGTCCCGGGCGATCTTCGCGGCCTCGCGGGCGAGACGTGCGCCTTCGCGGTTGAGCTCGGCGATGAGACCTTCCGTGCCATAATCAGCCTGCGCGATCGATGTCGAGGAGAACGTGTTGGTCGAGACGATATCGGCGCCAGCGCGATAGTAAGCGAGATGAATCTCGCGCACGGCGTCCGGGCGGCTGAGATTGAGCAGATCGTTGTTGCCGCGCAGCTCGCGGTTCCAGGCATCGAAGCGCGCGCCGCGATAGCCGCCCTCGTCGAGCTTGAGCGCCTGGATCATCGTGCCCATGGCGCCATCGATCACCAGGATGCGCTCGCGCGCCAGGCGCCGCAACTCGGTTTCAACCGGCGATATCTTTTTTGATGGAAACTCGGACACGGTCGGCACCACGCGTTCAGGCCGCCGCCTTTGCCGCCGGGCGAAGGCCCAGCAAATGGCAAATCGCGAACACGAGGTCGGCGCGGTTCATGGTGTAGAAATGAAAATCGGTAACGCCGCGATCGACCAAATCGAGCACCTGTTCGGCGGCTACGGCGGCGGCGATCAACTTGCGCGTCGCGACATCGTCATCGAGGCCCTCGAATCGCTCGGCGAGCCATGCCGGCATTGATGCGCCGCATCGCGCGGCAAAATTCCGCGCCTGCTTGAAGTTCTGCACGGGTAGAATTCCCGGCACGATCGGGATTTGGATGCCGCGCGCACGCACGCGGTCGAGATAACGAAAATAGAGATCGTTATCGAAAAAGAATTGCGTCATGGCTCGGCTTGCGCCCGCGTCCACCTTCGCCTTCAGCATGTCGATGTCGGCTTCGACCGTCGGGCTATCGGGATGCTTCTCCGGATAGGCGGAGACGGAAACTTCGATATCGGCGGCGCGCTTGATGCCGCCGACGAGATCGGCAGCATTAATGTAACCTCCGGGATGCGGCGCATACGGCGTGCCGGCGCCGCCTTGCGGGTCGCCGCGCAGCGCCACGATGTGACGCACGCCGGCCGCGACATAACCGCTGATCACCGTGTCGATATCCTCGCGCGTCGCCCCGATGCAGGTCAGATGCGCCGCCGGTGTCAACGCCGTCTCGCTCAAGATTCGTTTGACAGTTGTGTGCGTACGTTCACGTGTGGAGCCACCGGCGCCATAGGTCACGGAGACGAAAAGTGGCGCGAGCGGCGCGAGCCGCCCGATCGCGTCCCACAAAGTCACCTCCATTTCAGCGGTCTGCGGCGGGAAGAATTCGAACGACACGCGAATTCGGCCCGCCGCGCTCGAGCGCGCATGCCGGCTCACCCTTGTTCTGGCTTCGGGCGTCGTCATGCGACCTCCCGTGTGTCGGATCCCGCAATCGCAATGCGCTGATCGCGCGCAAGCCAAAGCGAAACCGCGATCTTGCCCTCCGAGCCCGGTGCCGGCGCAACGCTCTTCTGCGTCATAACGTCGAGACCCGCCGCGCCGATCCATTGCGTCACCACCTCCGGAGAAAATCCGAGGCGGCGATGCGCATGCTGATCGCGCAGGAATTCAAGCTCGTGCGGCGCGAAATCGACGATCAGCAGCCGTCCGCCCGGCCGCAGCATGCGCGCGGCTTCGCGGATCGCATGCGCGCTGTCGTCGAGAAAGTGCAGGACTTGGTGAATGATGACAACATCGAAGGAATCTTTTGGCAGCGCGAGATTGTAAATATCGCCCTGGCGCACGCTGCAATGCTTCAATCCCGCGCGCTCGAGTCGCGTCCGGGCAAGGGAGAGCATGTCGGGAGACAGATCGATACCTAGACCGCGTTCGATATCTGGGCCAAAGATCTCAAGCATACGCCCTGTGCCGGTGCCGAGATCGAGCAGCGCATGGAACGGCTTGTCCGCGAGCGCCTCGCGAATTGCGGCTTCAACATCCTTATCGTCGGTGTGCAGCTTGCGGATGCGATCCCATTCGGCGGCATGCGTGCTGAAATATTTCTGCGCGGCCGCGGCGCGTGCCGCCCGCACGGCGGCAAGTCGCCCGCGGTCGCGAGTGATCGTTGCGTCCCGCGGGTCGAGGCGCGCCAAAATCTCATGCAAGATGCCGGCAGCGCCATCGCGTTCCGCCAACCGAAAAAACGCCCACGAGCCCTCGCGGAAGCGGTCCACCAGGCCCGCGGCGGCGAGCAGCTTGAGATGGCGCGAAATGCGCGGCTGCGATTGGCGGAGAATTTCGGTCAATTCAGTGACGGTCAGCTCCGCTTCCGTGAGCAGCGCGAGAATGCGCAGCCGCGTCGGCTCCCCCGCCGCCTTGAGGGCGGCGTTCAGTGCTGCGAATGGCAACAGGGCAAACGAAGCCATGGCGGTGGGACGCATCCCGCTGATTGAAATATCGATATAAAGATATCTTTATATACATTTTGGTGGGCAACGCAAGTGGCAGGGCCGCGATCCGTCCTAAACTTCGACGATTTGCGCGCCGCAATCGGCGGTCGCGGTCCGGCAATGTCCGCCGCAGAAGCGAACGATCAGGCCGGAAAGGTCAGCCGCCGCAGCTTCGACATCGCCCGCGCCATTGGATTGAAGGGTGACAATGGCACGCCGCGTCGCCGGAGTGATCAAGGTGCGCGCATCCTGCCGCCAGTTCCAACGCCGGCAAAGGACATGCCGCACATCGGCATAAACAACTTCGCCCGCTTTCGGCGCCTCGGGCTCGACGTCGCCATCTTCGCTGAGGTCGGCCATGTCCACGAAGGTGTCTTCGGCATACGCATAGCGGAACGCGAGCGGCGGGGCGATCTTGACGAGATCGTCGGCACCGAGCGGCAACACATGGGTCATGGACACGGCGTTGTAGAGATCGACGAAGGCGTTGACGCGGGCGAGTTCGCGGCCGGCGAGCACGTTCTTCATCAGCCGTTCGACCGCGGAGCGATAGCGCGTCTGCTTGATGCCGAAGGCCTTATAAGCCGCGCGCCAGGCGGCGACACCGGGTATCCGGGAAAGCTCCATTGTGCCCCAGCGCTGACGCGCCGCCTCCTCGCGCTCGCGGATCAGCCGATCGAGTGTGGATGGGCGATCCACGGCGATGTTGAGGTCTTCGGCAACCACAACGGCCACGCGGAACGCCGGAAATTTTTCCGCGACCGCCGCGATAGACAATTGGATCGTCATGATCTTGCACTCCAGACTAATAGATCATGGGCGCTGGCGGCGGTGTCACGGATGCGCGACACTCCGCGCCGTTCGTAAATCTCTGTCAACCGGACAACGGGGCCGACCATGGGAGAGAATGAATTTGGCATCCGCGAAGGCGAGGTTCGCACCGAGCTGCCAGCGCGCTTCGATGCGTCACTCTATTTCATAGGCCGCATCCGCACGCCATGGAAGGCACGCAAGGATTGCCCGAAGAACGCGCGCGAGTCGGAAGAGGTCTGCACCATCGAGGTCGATCTGCGCTTTGTCCGCGCGCTCGAATGTGTCGAGACCTGCTCGCATCTCATTATTCTCTATTGGATGGACCGGGCCCTGCGCGACATTGTCGTGCAGGTGCCGGCGCATTACGGCAAGGCGCGCGGGACATTCGCGCTACGCTCACCGATGCGGCCGAACCCGATCGCGTTGTCCGTGGTGCGACTGATCGGCGTCGAAGGAAACAGGCTCAAGGTCGTGGGCCTCGACTGCCTCGACGGCACACCGCTCCTCGATATCAAACCGTATTTCGCCTCGACCGATAGCGTGCCGGAGGCCGTCGTCGGCTGGCATGCCGGGTAATCCAATCAATGAAAATGGGCAGCCGGTCGCCCGGCGGCCCAGTTGGTGGCACACGAGGAAAAACGAAATTACGCTAATGTGTCAGCGCGCCGCCGTGAGGCTTCGCCGTCACTGGTTGAGCTTCGGCCAATTGCCGTTGGCTTTGCTGACGAATCCGGCAACGTCCTTTTCCCAGACCTTATGAATGTCGCCATTGAAGTTCAGGTAGAGCTTGCCATCCACGATCTTCCAGCCGTTGACCGGATCGACGTCGAACAGCTTGCCCTGCGAAACGCCCCACGAGCAGAAACCGCCATATTGCGGGGCATATTTCGCCGGATCCGCCTTGAACTGATCGCGATGCTGCGCCGAGGCGAATTGCCAGGTCACGCCGCCGTAAGCGTGGGTGAAATCACTCTTGCCTTGCACCGGCTTGCCGTCGGTGAAATAGGCGACCACATCGTAACCTTTGGCGCCGAGGCCGGCGTAAAGGGTATTGTAGACGCCGCCGGTCTTATCGACCGCGAACGAAGTCGAAATGGTCGCAGTCGCGAGCGCGACACCGAGCGCAACGCCGTAAGCGAGAGAACGCATGTGCATCTTCACCTCCTGTTTGTGGCTCGTCCGATAGTTCGCATTGCCGCTTGCGAGGGTGAACAGGCGAAGATCGAAAGAAACCATTGCTTGCAATGAAATAACGGATGCGTGAAAAGGCCGGCCGGGCCGGGTGTTAGATCGGCCCAATCGGAACCGAATGGGATCATTGTCATGCGCATTGCGGTGATGGCGGCGGGCGCCGTCGGCGGTTATTTCGGCGGGCGGCTTGCGGCGGCGGGGCACGATGTCTTCTTTATCGCGCGAGGCGCCCATCGCGACGCCATCGCCAAAAATGGCCTGAAAATCGAGAGCACGCTCGGCAACCTGCATCTAAAAGATGCCAAGGTCACCGACGATCCCGCGAAGGTCGGACCGGTGGACGCGGTGATGTTCGCGGTCAAACTCTGGGACACCGAGTCGGCGGCTGCACAAGCCAAGCCGCTGGTCGGCCCGGATACGCGCCTCATCACGTTGCAAAATGGCGTCGATAGCGTGGAGCGGATCGCGCCTATTCTTGGCGCCGACCATGTCGTCGGCGGCATCGCCTATATTGCGACCGTTATCGCCTCGCCGGGCGTCATCAGTCACACCAGTCCGTTCGCGCAGATGCGCTGCGGCCGGATCGACGCCAAGCCCGATGCACCGCTGACCGCCTTTGCCAACGCCGCCAAGGCAGCCGGTGTCGATATCGCGGTCTCCGATCAGATCAACAAGGATCGCTGGGAGAAATTCGTTTTTCTCGTCGCCGTGTCAGCCATGACATCGGCGACGCGGGCGCCGCTCGGGCCGATCATGGCCGATGCGGACAACCGCGCCTTTTTCCGCCGGCTGATGGAGGAAGTGCTGGCCGTCGGCAAGGCCAAGGGTGTTGCACTCGACGACGCCTATATCGACCAGCAAATGGCATTCGCGGAGCAGAAGGCGCCAAAGACCATGAAGGCCTCGATGTGCCATGACCTCGAACGCGGTAACCGGCTGGAACTCGACTGGCTCTCGGGCAAGGTGGTGGAATTCGGCCGCGCGCTCGGCATTCCGGTTCCGGCCAACGAGGCGATCTATACGCTGCTCAAGCTGCATCGCATGGGGCGGCAAGGATAGCCATGCGGCTTCGCGCACCTTGATAATACGACCTCTGCGGCTGGCCGCACCCTCGCCGTCCCACTAACATGCCCGCAAACGACTCAAGGCTGACGGGGGTCGGCCGGGCAATGTTTAGAATCATCGGCGGCACGCTCATCGTCGTTTTGTCCTTCACGGTGACGCTGTTCGCGTTGGACTGGTTCTCGCCGCGTGCGCCAAGCACCGCGTTGCCACCGCTTGCCGCGGTGGCGCCGTTGCCGCCGGTTACGCGTACCTCGCAAATCATCGCGCCGACGGCCATCGCGCTCAGCGCGATCCGTGACACGATGGAGCGGCTAGCGCCGCGCGATCTGACCGGAAAACCTAGTAACCCGGTGAGCCAGTTGCTCTCGAAAGCCGAGATCGGGATGTCGGTTACGCGCGGGCCGATGGCGGTCACCGGACGATCCGAAACCATGACGATCGCGACCGCGATCACCGGATCGCTGCGTGTCACCGGGCAGATCGCGACGCAGGCCGGCAATGTCGGCGGCGCGATCACGGGGTTGCTGTCGCAGGATCTCGGCCGCGGCGTGCAGAGCATTACCGGCAAGGTGCTCGATCAGCGCGCCGACATTCGCGGCAACATCACCGTCAACGCGCGGCCGACGATCGTTTCGACCTGGCGGCTCGACCCGCACCTTTCGGCGCAAGTGACGGTCGGCGACACCGCCTTGTCGATCGCCGGCGTCAAACTCAACGTCGCCAACGAAGCAAAACCGCTGCTCGATAAGACGGTCAACGATCAAGTGAGCGCGCTCGACGGACGGCTGCGCAACGATCCATTCCTCGAACAGATCGCGCGGCGCGAATGGGCGAAGATGTGCCGCGCGATCTCCCTCGGCGCGGCCGGCACGGGCATGCCGAAGCTGTGGCTCGAGATTAAGCCGACGCGCGCCTTCGCCGCGCAGCCGCGCATCGACGCAAGCGCAATGACGCTGACCGTCGGCGTGCAGGCGGAAACCCGCGTTGTCCCCGCGGAGACCAAGCCGAATTGTCCGTTCCCTGCGAAACTTGAACTCGTGGCGCCGATGGACCAGGGCCGCGTCGCCATCGGACTGCCAATCGACATCCCGTTCACCGAGCTCAACCGGCTGCTGGAAGCACAGCTCAAGGGCAAAAATTTTCCCGAGGACGGCAGCGGACCCGTCGCGGTCACGGTGCAGGGTGCGACGATCGCGGCGTCGGGCGACCGGCTGCTCATTTCATTACGCGTGAAGGCGCGCGAGCAGAAGAGCTGGTTCGGCTTCGGCGCCGAGGCGATGGTGCATGTCTGGGGCAGGCCCGCGCTCGACCGCGAGCAGCAGATGATGCGGCTCGACGATGTCTCGCTCGCCGTGGAATCGCAAGCGGCGCTCGGGCTGCTCGGCGCCGCGGCACAGGCGGCGATTCCCTATCTGCAGAAAGCGCTGGCGCGCAACGCAGTGATCGATTTGAAGCCGTTCGCGGCGAACGCGCGAAAGAGCATCGAGGCCGCGATCGGTGATTTTCGTCAGCAGCAGGACGGCGTGCGCGTCGACGCCGCGGTGACGGCGTTGCGGCTCTCGGACATTGCCTTCGACGCCAAGACGTTACGCGTGACCGCGGAGGCCGACGGCAACGTGCGCGTGGCCGTGACCAAGCTGCCGGCGCAGTGAGCGGCGCGCGCGCCGGCGCGTCAGATCTTCCGGCCCA
>JACQTM010000177.1 GCA_016210825.1 Hyphomicrobiales bacterium | reverse complement strand
GCGCCATGAAACCCAACACGGTCGCGTCCTCGCCGGACATCTGGTTGAAGCCGTCTCCCATCGCCGCGCGCTGTTGCGACACACGCACCACATTGGCGGTTGCGTCCTTCACTCCGGCGATGTTCTTCAACTCGAAAAGCCGCTTCATCGTGTCGACCGACATGTCGATCACCGAGCGCCCCGGGATATTGTAGATGATGATGGGAATGCCGATGGCGTCGTTGATCGCCTTGTAGTGCTGGTAGAGGCCTTCCTGCGTCGGCTTGTTGTAATAGGGCGTGACCACTAGCACCGCGTCGGCGCCGGCTTCCTCGGCGTGCTGCGACAGCTCGATCGCTTCCTTCGTCGAATTCGAGCCAGCGCCCGCAATCACGGGCACGCGGCCCTTAACCTGGCCGATGCACCACTCCACCACCTGCTTGTGCTCGTCATGGGACAGCGTCGGGCTCTCGCCGGTGGTGCCGACAGGCACGAGACCGCTTGTGCCCTCGGAAATTTGCCAGTCCACAAGTCCACGAAACGCTTTTTCGTCGAGCGAGCCGTTCTTGAACGGAGTGACCAAAGCGGTGAAAGAACCACGGAACTTCGTCTTGGCGGCCATGACGCTACTCGTCCTTCGTTGCGGCTTGGCTAGTATCTCATAGTAATTGATACCGCTTCGCCATCACCGATAATAGCGAATGTTTCTCGTGGGATCGATCACGCGGGCTGATCTGTCGGCAGCACCATCCGCATTCCCGCCGCTTTCGCGCGCCATATTTGCCGGGCTGGGCCGATTAGCGGTTCATCAAGATAATCAACAGAATACGGACCGGGCGCCCGATTCGGGCCTCGGATGGGAGTAGGATTTGGCACGCAAGCGGACCATTGGTACGCCGGCGATTATCGGAATTACGCTCGTGGCCTGCGCCGGGCTCGTGGAGGCGGCGTCCAGCCCTGGAGCAGGCGCTCAGTCGTCGCGCCTGCGCCCGGAAGCCTTGCGAGTGGTTGTGGCGCAGAATTCGCCACCAGAGGCTGCAAACCCCAATTCGAGCCTATTCTCGCCGACACCGATGACCGGGGCATCTCCGTTGGCGCCTTCGACAGCGCCTGCTCCTGCGGCCACAGCACCCTCACAGACACCGTCAGTTGCCCCCACCAAACCGGTGAAGCCCGCCAAGCGCCAGGCGGTACCGGCAGCCGCGCCGGCAAAACCCGCCAAAAAACAGGCCGTGACAGCGCCCGCCACGGCCAAACCGGTTGAGCGTCAGGCAGCGCCGACCCCAACCGCAAAGCCTGCCGCCGCGACCCCCGCGCCGGCTCCGGCTGCGAAGCCTGCCGCAGCAGTGTCACCGTCTCAACTGCGCGCGACCGCGCCACTTGCGGTCGCGACCTCGTCCGCTACGCCGTCCGCTGATCTGAACGCCGTGAAGCAGGCGATCGACGCCGCCCGCCGCAACAAGTTCGCCCAGGCAGACGACATCGCCAAGAGCGTGAGCGATCCGCTCGCGCGCAAGCTGATTGAATGGGTGATCCTGCGCGATGAAGACAATGACGCTGACTTTTCCCGTTACGCGGCGTTCGTAAGCGCCAATCCCAGCTGGCCTGGCATCGCCCTGTTCCGCCGCCGCGCCGAGGCTTCGCTGTGGCAGGATCGTGCGGATCCGTCCGCTGTGCGCGCCTTCTTCACCTCCGCCAAGCCGGCCACTGCGAAGGGGCGGCTCGCGCTCGCGCGTTCGCTTCTGGCGCAAGGCGATCGTAGCGGCGCGCAAAACTACGTCCGCGAAACCTGGCGCACCGACGATATGTCGCGCGAACTCGAAATTCAGGTGTTCGAGCTGTTCGGCGCGCTGCTCGCCGCCGATGATCACAAAGCGCGCATGGACCGGCGGCTCTATGCCGAAGACGTCGACGGTGGCCTTCGCCAGTCGGCGCGGCTCAACGGCGTGCAGCAGGCGGTGGCCAAGGCGCGCGCCGCGGTGATCAAGCGCGCCGCCAATGCCGGCAAACTGCTCGATGCCGTGCCCGCCGAAGGCCGGCGCGACACCGGTTACATCTTCAGCCGCATCCAATGGCTACGCCGCGACGACAAGATCGCGGAAGCCGCGCAATTGATGATTTCGGCGCCGCGCGATCCGGCGGCCATCGTCGATGTGGACGAATGGTGGGTGGAGCGCAAACTGATCGCACGCAAGCTGCTCGATCTCAAGGACGCGCGCACCGCCTATCTCGTCGTTCGCGATGCCGCGCCGCCGACCAAGGGTGAAAACAAGGTCGACCACCATTTCACCGCCGGATGGATCGCGCTGCGCTTTCTCAACGATCCGGCGAATGCCGCGACGCATTTTGCACGCATCGCGCAGGTGACCGTGCACCCGGCGGGATTGGCGCGCGCGGGTTATTGGCTTGGCCGCGCCGCCGAGGCGCAGAACAAGCCGCAAGACGCGAAGGCCCAGTACGAACAGGCCGCGCGCTATTCCACCACCTATTACGGGCAGCTCGCGCGCGCACGGCTCGGAATGAGCGACATCGTCCTGAATTCGCCGCCGGAACCTGATGCCGCGACGCGCGCAAGCTTGGCGAAGCTCGAGATCGCGCGCGCGATGGAAATCCTCTATGCCATCGGCGAGCGCGATTTCGTCGTCCCAATCATGGCCGAGATGACCGACCGCACTAACGACGTGCGCGCGCTCGCGGCCTTGGCGGATGTCGCGGCACGCAATGAAGACGCGCGCGCGCTGGTTCTGCTCGGCCGCTCGGCGCTCGGGCGCGGCTTGCCGTTCGACGTGCACGCCTATCCGGTTACCGGCCTGCCGCGCTACACCCCAATTGGTCCGAAGGTCGAACCGGCCGTCGCTTATGCCATCGCGCGGCAGGAAAGCGGCTTTCATCCGCGCGCCGTTTCGAAAGCGAATGCGCTCGGCCTGATGCAGGTCACGCCCGCCGCCGGGCGCACCATCGCCAAGAAATTCAACGTAACCTTCAATCAGAAGCGGCTGCTCGACGACCCCGTCTACAACATGCAAATGGGTTCGGCGGAACTCGGCGATCTGCTCACGGATTTGCGCGGCTCGTATATTCTTTCCTTTGTCGCCTATAATGCCGGGCGCCGCCGCGTAACCGAATGGACCGAGCGCTACGGCGATCCGCGCGATCCAAAAATCGATCCGATCGATTGGGTGGAACGCATCCCGTTCACAGAGACGCGCAACTACGTGCAGCGCGTGCTGGAAAATCTTCAGGTCTATCGCATGCGATTTGGCGGCTCGCCGAAACTTTTGATCGAGGCGGATCTACGCCGCGGCGGGACGGCTAATTGAGCCTGGTCGTGCCGATAACAATTTGATTTTACTGTACAATTCAGCTTTTCGGATTCACGGCAAAGCTCCGCGGTTTGTCGCCGCGAAGTCTGCGCAACTACGTTTTGGTCGCGCTGCGGCATCGCCTAAGTATTGGTCTCAATCGTAGCAGCTAAGCGATCGGTGTTAGGTTTTTTTCTGCCGGCGGTATTGCCGGGCGCGCTGCGTTTTTTGCTCCTGCTCCTGCTGATACATGTAATCGAATTCACAGCGTTCGCCGGAGAGATTGATCGTGTCCCTGCATTGCTGCAGTGTATAAAAACCGCAATTGACACCGCCGCCGCCATGGCCGCCGGTGTAGATGGCGCCCCAGCGTTAATCGGCCGCCATGCCTGGCCGCGATCCACACACGAGTGCAACGACGAATAGTGCTGTGATGATTACAGATCGCATCGTCTTCCCTCCTTATCCTTCTATTGCATCAATCATATCGCGATTGTCTTCGATCGGAAGTAGGACTGAAAGGTGCTGAAGCACTGCGATATGGCCATGCCACGTTGTGATCGGCACGTGTGAATCCCTATGCTGACATCAATGACAGCCCAACAAGACAAGCAACGGACGGTGCATACCGCGGATGATCCAGGC
>JACQTM010000176.1 GCA_016210825.1 Hyphomicrobiales bacterium | reverse complement strand
GCCTACATTAGATTGACGAAAGCCGCTCCGATGCAGTGGCGCTTGTGTGAGATTGCAAGCGTTGTTCAACGCATTTGCGAACTTGAAGATTTTTCGCGTGAATCGTCGCCAGAATCACGGCAACCATCGCAATCGATTGATGAATGAGCGCCAGCGCCATTGGCACGTGCCATAAAAGCGTTGTTATACCGAGCATGGTTTGAATGGCAAGAATCGACGCCAATGCCAGTGCGTTTGCGCGATGAGCGCCAGTATCATGGCGGGCGCAATCGACGGCGTGAACCGCCGCAAGTCCGATCAGCACATAGGCGGCCATGCGATGCGTGAACTGCACCGTCAGGTGGTTATCGAGGAAATTCGTCCAAATCGGACTGAGGAAGAATAGTCTTTCGGAAACGGGAATGAATGCGCCATCGATCAATGGCCACGTGTTGTAGATAAGGCCCGCTTTCAGTCCGGCGACAAGACCGCCTATCGCAATCTGCACGATAAGCAAAGTTAGAATCATCATCGCGGTACGCCCAAGTCGTCTTGGGAGCACGCGCTTCATATTCGCTGGTGCCATTTCGCGCGCCGTCCATACGAGCGCAATCACAATGAGGCAAGCAATGACGAGGTGAATGGCAAGGCGCTCTTGCGCCACATCAACACGGTTCACCAACCCGGATGCGACCATCCACCAGCCAATCACGCCTTGTAACCCGCCAAGCGCAAAGATCAGCCAAAGGCGCCATTTAAGCCCCGGCTCGACCCACCCGCGGATAAGAAAATAGAGAAACGGCAGCAGGAAGGCGGCACCGATGAAACGACCGAGCAAGCGGTGGCCCCATTCCCACCAATAAATCCGCTTGAACGCGTCGAGCGTCATTCCCTTGTTGACGATCTCATACTCCGACGAGGTTTTGTATTTCTCGAATTCCGCGATCCAATCGGATTGGCTGAGCGGTGGCATTGTACCAGTGACCGGCCGCCACTCGACGATCGAAAGCCCAGAATCCGTCAGGCGCGTGGCTCCGCCGACCATCACCATAAACACGACAAGTCCGGCAATGACATATAGCCAAATTCGGATTGTGCGGCGTTGCGACTCGCTTGCTTGAGCCATGGCAATTCACTGCCTATGAGGCAATTCTTCTCGATGATCGAGTCGTATCGTTTCCCGCCATGGCCAAACCTCGTCTGGAATTCGGTCCCGACTGTTAATTAACCTAGCGATAACGGCAAAACCACCATTTGATCAAGGTCAAGGTGCCAAGCAGCCTGTCATGTGTTTCATTAAAATTGGATTGCATTGGCGTCATTGGGAACGGAGCTGATCAGCCTCGGTGCATTGATGACGATGAATTACGACCAAGTTGTTCTGCTCGATTCGGAAACAGACCACCCAATCGGCGTTGCGGACAAAACGCTGGCGCACACCAGCGGATATTATCACTCGGCAACCTCTGTAATCTTGATTGACAGTGCAGGACGTCAACTGATCCAGCAGCGCGCCTTGAGCAAATATCATTGCGCCGGTCTTTGGTCGAACGCCTGTTGCACGCACCCAAAGCATGGTGAGGATGCGCGTGATGCCGCCCTACGTCGGCTCGGCGAGGAACTCGGGATTACAACAAGACTGGTCTCCATCGGAGTCGTTAGATATAAGGCGCGGGTCCCTGCCAAGGCGGGCAACGGCTGCGTTGACCGGTCTATGATGGAGCATGAGAGGGTCGAGCTCTTCGGCGGATTCTATGATGGCCCGTGTTGGGTAAACGCAGATGAAGTGGCCGACACACAATGGAAAACGATACCGGAATTGAAAGCGGCCGTCGGTCATCAATTCACGCCATGGTTTCAGCTCTATCTTCATCTTCTTGGCCCTATGCCGATAGATTTGCTGAAAGGATTGATGGCCACCACGATCAACCCCCGCGACTATGGATATCTGCAATTAACCGGGTGAGCGCAGAAACAATCCGGCGCCGACTCGGGTGACGGCACCTCCCTTGTTCCCTAAAGCGCCCGACTTCGACTACAGTGCTTGGCTACCGGAACGCTGTCTGGGATATGAAGACGGATGGACTTCTATTCGGCCGTCATCCGACCGCTCGTGTTCCGGATGGATCCGGAATACGCCCATCAATTGACGATTCAACTTGCCGCACGAATGCGGTGGGCATCGAGCGCGATGCGCGTGCTGTTCGCAAGCAATAACGCGCGGCTAAAAACGGAAGTCTCCGGGATTCGATTTGCCAATCCCATCGGGCTCGCGGCGGGATTTGACAAGAGCGGCGTTGCAGTTTCAACGCTGGCGGGGCTCGGTTTTGGCTTTGTCGAAATCGGTTCGATCTCAATTGATCCGTCAGCTGGCAATCCTCCGCCCAGATTGTTTCGTTTGCCGGATGATCACGCCATCGTTGTGCATTATGGCTTGCCAAACGATGGCGCGCTGTCGGTGGCGGCGCGGCTTGACGCCACCCACTTGGGCATCCCGCTCGGTGTCAATCTGGTTAAAACCAATCGCGGTATTGGCGCCGCTCCTGAAACAAAAAATCAAATCGTGGGCGAATATGTGCGGGCGGTTGGCGTCTTTGCTCGCCGCGCCGACTACCTCATGCTCAATCTGAGTTGCCCAAACACGGAAGATGGACGCGACTTCTTCGCCGAACGGGCAAATCTTGAGGCCTGCCTCGCTGCGATTGGTGAGATCGATATCGACGTTCCTGTGTTTCTAAAAGTGTCTCCGCTCGGAGGGATCGCAGCAATCGAGACCTTGCTTGAAGTGGTGGAGCCGCATCCTTTTGTCTCCGGCTTTATGTTCAATCTCTCGCCGCTAAAACCCGCAAGCCTGAGGTCTCCGGAAACCGTTTGGCGCTCGATGCCCGGAGCCGTATCCGGGCGGCCGGCCGCTGCCATTGCAAACGAATGCATTCGCGAAACGTTTCGCCGAATGGACCGAAAGCGTTATTCGATCATTGGCGCCGGAGGCATATTCACGGCGGAAGACGCCTACGTCAAAATCCGCCTCGGCGCCTCGCTTGTGCAAGTCTTGACCGCGCTGGTCTATGAAGGGCCGGGCGTGGTACGCCACATCAATCAAGGACTTGCACGGCTGCTCGAGCGCGACGGCCTAGATCATGTTTCACAAGCCGTTGGGATTGACGCCCTGGGAGCCAAGAAATGGCATGACGATGAGTCGGTTGTATTTACTTGAACATCAAAATCGCAGCCCATGGCTTTAGGAGACATAGCGATGGAAGCTCCGGCCAACGTAGTCAATTTGCGCCGGCGTCAACGGGGCGAACGTGATCCTGTGCGCACCCGCGAAGCAATTCTCGAAACTGCGACGCAGGAATTTGCCGCTAAGGGGCTAAACGGCGCGCGTGTGGACACAATTGCCAAGCGCTCTCGGGCCAACAAGCGGATGATCTACCACTATTTCGGCGATAAGGCAGGACTTTATCTTGCCGTTCTCGAAAAAACCTACGCCGCGATCCGCATGGCTGAGATCGGATTGCAACTCAGCGACCGCGATCCGGTTGATGGTATGAAACAACTCGTGCAATTCACCTGGAATTATTTTATTCAACATCCGGAATTTCTCAGTCTACTCGGTACGGAAAATCTGCACCGCGCGCGTTACCTGAAACAGTCCCGCCGCATTCGCGAGCTGCACTCTCCTCTAATCGACATGATTTCGAAATTGATCGAGCGTGGCGTAAGAATCGGAGTGTTTCGTCCTGACGTCGATGCGGTGCAACTTTACATTACCATCGCAGCGCTTGGATTTTTCTATCTATCCAATCGCCACACGCTTTCGACGATCTTCGGCCGCGAACTCGACACTCCCGAAAGGCTCGCGACGCGAGGCCGCCATATCGAAGAGGTTGTGCTCGGATATCTCCGGCCGTGAGGCGCCGATTTACGGGCGCACCTGTGATCCCAATCTTTTTTTCTCCTAATCTACCTCTTGACGATTCATATGGCGGCGTGGTGCATTAGTAACCGATCGGTTACTTGCAGATCAGGCCGGCCATCGCCCGGCCGCGCGTATTACGGGAGCATTGACGTGGCGACCCGCCGGCTCGGCATTATCATGCACGGCGTCACCGGACGGATGGGCCTCAACCAGCATCTCATCCGTTCGATTTTGGCGATCCGCAAAGAGGGCGGCGTTGCGCTCGCTAACGGGGAGCGCGTGATACCCGATCCAATTCTAGTCGGCCGCAATGCCGAGAAGGTCAAAGCGCTCGCGCGCGAGCATGGCATCGAGCGTGCGACCTCTGACCTCGACACGGCGTTGAAGAATCCCGAGGATTCGGTCTTCTTCGACGCTGCCACCACACTGATGCGCGCAGATCTACTCAAACGTGCGATCGATGCTGGCAAACACGTTTATGCTGAGAAACCAATCGCCAACACGCTGGATAAGGCCCTAGAGGTGGCCAAGCTCGCCCGCAAGCGCGGCGTCAAGAACGGGGTCGTTCAGGACAAGCTCTTTCTCCCCGGCCTGCGTAAAATCCGCATGCTGCGCGATGCCGGTTTCTTCGGGCGGATGTTCGCGGTGCGCGGCGAATTTGGCTACTGGGTATTCGAGGGCGACTGGGGCCAGCCAGCACAGCGGCCGAGCTGGAACTACAAAAAAGCCGAAGGCGGCGGCATCATTCTCGATATGCTCTGCCACTGGCGCTACGTGCTCGATAATCTCTTCGGCAAAGTTAAGGCGGTGAGCTGCCTCGGCGCCACGCACATTCCGAGCCGGGTCGATGAAAACGGAAAATCCTACATCGCCGACGTCGATGACGCGGCTTACGCCAGCTTCCAACTTGAAGGCGGCGTGATCGCGCATATCAATTCGTCGTGGTGTGTACGCGTGCGCCGCGACGATCTTGTTACATTCCAGGTCGACGGCACGCACGGGTCCGCCGTGGCGGGCCTCACCCGCTGCTTTACGCAAGCACGCGAAAAAATGCCGCGTCCGATCTGGAATCCGGACGAACCACAGACCATGAATTTCTTTTCGCAATGGGACGAGGTCCCCGACGACACGGTCTATGACAACGGCTTCAAGATTCAATGGGAGGGCTTCATCCGGCATGTCTGCGAGGACGCGCCGTGGAGCCACGATCTGGTTGAGGCTGCGAAAGGCGTGCAGCTCGCCCAGCTCGGCATGAAGAGCTGGGCCGAGCGGCGCTGGATCGACGTCCCTGACCTAACGCTTTGAGGAGCAACGCGTGGCGACGATCGCGCTACCGACCAAGGATCGCAAGCTCGCGCCGTATACCACCGGCGAACCGATCGTATTTCCATCCAAGGCGGAGACCGGGCGGTTCAACCGCATCGCCTATGCCGCAGCGCATGTCGTCGCCGATCCGTTAGCTGACGCCGATCCATGGATCGATGCAAAAATCGATTGGGACAAGACGATCGCATTTCGCCACTATCTTTGGGATCTCGGCCTCGGCGTCGCCGAAGCAATGGATACTGCGCAACGTGGCAACGGCCTTGACTGGCCGGGCGCGAGGGACTTGATCCGTCACGCACTCGAAGCCGCCAGAGCGCGGCCTGGCGTGAAAATCTGCTGCGGCGTCGGCACCGATCATCTCGCTCCCAGGCTCGATACCGGCATCGAGGACATCATCCGCGCCTACGAAGAGCAGATCGAGGCCGTGGAGGCGATGGGCGGCAGGCTTATCATCATGGCGAGCCGCGCGCTCGCCGCCACTGCGAAAAGTCCCGATGACTACAGTCGCGTCTATGGCCGAATCCTGGGCCACGTCCGCGAGCCGGTTATTATCCATTGGCTTGGCGAGATGTTCGATCCCGCGCTCACCGGTTACTGGGGCGCGGGTGATCACACGGTGGCGATGGAAACGTGTCTTGCCATCATCGCCGAACACGCAGCCAAGATCGACGGCGTGAAGATTTCGCTTTTGTCAAAAGAAAAAGAGATCGACATGCGCCGGCGATTACCGGATGGCGTACGTATGTATACCGGCGATGACTTCAACTATGCGGAACTGATCGCGGGCAACGAGGACGGCTATTCCGACGCGCTGCTCGGTATCTTCGATGCCATTGCCCCGGCTGCCTCGGCGGGATTAGCGCGGCTCGCCTCAGGCGACTTGCAAGGCTTTCATGGTATTCTGGAGCCGACGGTGCCGCTCTCGCGTCACATCTTCAAGGCGCCGACGCGGTTCTATAAGACAGGCGTTGTATTTCTTGCCTGGCTTAATGGACTGCAGGATCATTTCATCATGGTCGGCGGTCAGGAGAGTGCGCGCTCGCTCCTGCATCTTGCGGAACTTTTCCGGCTCGCCGACAAGGCGCGGGTCCTGCACGACCCCGAGCGCGCGGCGGCGCGGATGTCCAAACTACTTGCGGTGCATGGCTTGGCTTGAACTGCAAGTCTATTTGAAACCGGCCGTAAGAGCCCGGGACCACAAACTGTGACGACACATCGATGGGAGGACAATAATGCTACGTATTCTCACAATCGCAGCGGTGGCAGCGCTCGGACTATCGAGTGCAGCCTCCGCGCAGACATATCCATGGAAGCCGGACAAGCCGATAACTATCATCGTGCCATGGGCCGCAGGCGGCTCAACCGATCAGGTTACGCGTATCACTGCAGTGGAGCTTGAAAAGGCGCTCGGCCAGAAAGTCGTGATTGTCAATCAGCCGGGCGCATCAGGTTCGATTGGCACCAAGAACGCGCTCGAGGCGCCGAAGGATGGGTACACGTGGACGGCGGGCGCCGCAAAGGATCTCGGCACCTATATCGTCAGCGGCCTGCTCGACACCAAAATCGCCGATTGGCGGCTCTATCTCAGTGTCGCCAATGTGTCGGTGCTCGGCGTCAATCCCAATACGCCGTACAAGAGCGCGCAGGATATTGTGAATGCGATGAAGGCGAAGCCCGGCCAAGTGTCGGTCGCGACCGCCGGCATCAACTCGTCGGGCCACGCCGCCATTGAGGCGTTTACCCGCGCGCTCAAATTGACCTACAAGCATGTCACTTACGACGGCGGCAATCCGGCGGTGATCGCGGTCGTTTCTGGCGAAGCTGAGGTTACGACCCAGCTTGCGGTCGAGCAGGCCAATATGATCCGGGCGAAGCGGCTCAACGCGCTTGCGGTATTGTCCGACAAGCCGCTCGAACTCGAAGGCTACGGCACCATCCCGCCGATCACGGCATCGATCTCCGGCTTTAAGCCCGACGCCAATTACTTCGGCATTTTCGTGCCCAAGAGTGTGCCGGAACCGGTGATCAAGACACTCGATATGGTCTGGGCAAATGTCGTCGCCAAGTCTGATGCGATTAAGAAATATGCCACCAGCAACGGCGCGTTGTTCGCCCCGTCGGCCGGTGATGCGGCGATGAAAGCCGCAATGCCCGCGATTCAAACCACCGCCTGGCAACTGCATGACGCCGGCAAGTCGAAGGTTGCACCCGATAAAGTCGGTATCGCAAAGCCTTGACCGCCAAACGGATGACCGCCCCGGACAGCGGGGCGGTCATCGCTTTATCAAAAAGTATGCCATGGACGAAAATAAGCCTTCCCCAATTGCCGATTTCGTAACCGGCGCCGTCTGGCTTGCGCTCGCCGTTGCGATCATCATTGGCGCTTGGAAGATGGATCGCTTGGAGCACCTCCAGACCACGATCTACACGATGCCGGGATCGATGGCCGCTCTGCTCGGCGGTGTCATCGGACTGATGGCGATTATTCTTATGCTTCGATCAATACTCGCCGGCGCGCTTGCTGGTGTGCTGTGGCAAAAACCGCGATGGATGGATCATTGGCGGCTCATTGCCGTGCTCGTTCTCTGCCTCGGCTATGCCATCGGACTTGTCGGCCACGGCCTACCGTTCTGGCTGGGCTCAGCGATCTTCGTCGCCGTCTTCGTCTTCATATTTCAGTTTGCCGACCGCCGCCGCGACGGAACGCTTATACGCGGGGCTGCCTTTGCTATTGTTCTTGGACTGATATCGAGCTTCGCCATTCATTACGCGTTTCAGGACGTGTTCTTGGTCCGGCTGCCATAAGAGTAATGGATGCTCGACGGTCTCATTGCATTTGGTAATTCGCTCGCGGGCTTCATGAATCCCGCCTCCGTCGGCTATGCGCTGCTTGCCTCCTTCGTTGGCTTCATCATCGGCGCGTTGCCGGGCCTCACCGCAACGATGGGCGTCGCGTTGATGACGACGCTGACCATCAAGCTGCCATCGAGTGATGCCCTTCTCATTTTGATCTGCACCTATGTTGGTGCGATCTACGGCGGCAGCCGTAGCGCCATCCTGCTCAATATACCCGGCACGCCGGCCTCGGCGGCGTCGTGTCTCGACGGTCATGCGTTGGCGCGGCAGGGGCTCGCCGGGCGCGCCATGGGGATCGCTACATCCGGTTCGGTGCTCGGTACTTGGATAGGAATAATCGCCCTCGCCTTTTTCACACCGGTGCTTGGCGAGATGGCACTAAAATTCGGCGCCTACGAATTTTTCTGGCTCGCGGTGTTCGGCGTCGTGATCTCCGGCAATCTCACCGGCAACGATCCGCTTAAAGGTTGGATGTCCGGTTTTCTCGGTCTATTCATCGCTGGTATCGGCCAGGAAGCGATTTTCGCCTATGACCGATTTACCTTCGGCATTCATGACCTTTCGGGTGGCATCTCATTGGTCCCGGCGTTGGTCGGCGCGTTCGGTCTCGCCGAGGTGATCACGGTGATGAAGGATCCGCCGCGCCCGGTTCAGATTAACGCCTTCGATACGGTGATCCCGAAGCTCATCGATGTAATAAAGTACTGGCGCACCATCATTCGCTCCGGGCTCATCGGCACTGGTATCGGTATCATTCCCGGCGTCGGCGAGGACGTTGCGGCGTGGAGCTCCTACGCAGCAGCGCGCCGCGCCAGCAAGGAGAAGGAGAAATTCGGCAAGGGCTCGATTGAAGGTTTGATGGCGGCCGAGACCGGCGACAACGCCTGCGTCCCCGGCGCGGTCATCCCGGTGCTCACGCTTGCAGTGCCGGGCTCGGCGCCTGCCGCCGTGCTGCTTGCGGCAATGCTGATCCACGGTGTTAATCCAGGTCCGCTGATCATGATCGAGGCGCCGCACTTCGTCTACGACGTGGTCGCCATGATGTTCATCGCCAGCGTCGGAATTTTGATCTATGGCCTAACGCTGACTGGCCTACTCATCAAGATTCTGCAATTTCCGCACGTGCTGATCATGCCGATCATCTTCGTACTGTGCGCCGTCGGCTCCTATGCCATCGCCTCACGACTATTCGACGTGTACGTGATGCTCGCCTTCGGCGTCATCGGCTTTGGCTTGCGGCAAATGAACTTTCCGATGGCACCGCTTGTTCTTGGCATCGTGCTCGGCGATCTCCTGGAGAAGAGCTTGCGCCGCGGCCTTATCCTGACCGACGGCGACCTTACACCGTTCTTCACCCGGCCGATCAGTTTCGTGATGTTCGTCCTCGTTGCGGCGACGGTATTGATGAATATCCCCGCCGTCCATCGCGCGGCATCACTAGCATGGGCTAATGTCGTCGGAGCCTTGGGTCGCAAACAAGGCGGCGTATAGGGCCACATCGAGCCTGGTCGATGCGCATATCGCTCTGCAACGAGGTGATCGCCGAACTTTCTTTCGAACGGCAATGCGAGCTTGCGGCACGACTTGGCTATGACGGGATTGAGCTTGCACCGTTCACACTCGGCGAATTGCCGCACAATCTGCCGGCGGCGCGGCGCGCGACACTTCGCCAAGCGGCGGCCAATGCCGGGATTGCGATTACCGGATTGCATTATCTCCTACGCACGCCCGAAGGATTATCTATCACCACCAGCGACGATACGCGCCGTCGGCGCACTATCGATGTGATGCGCGCGCTGTGCGCCTTCGCCGCCGATCTTGGCGCGCGCGTGCTTGTGCATGGCTCGCCGATGCAGCGCGCACTCGATCCCGCCGATGAGACGGCGGGACGCCGGCATGGCATCGCCTGCTTTGCCGAGATTGCCGGAACCGCGGAGGCGAATGGCGTCGTCTATTGTATAGAACCCCTGTCACGCGACCAGACAGAATTCATCAATACCGTCGCTGAGGCCGCCGAAATCGTACGCACGATCGGTAGCCCGGCGGTGCGGACGATGATCGATTGCTCTTCAACCGCGTGCACCGAAAGTAAATCGGTTGCCGATCTCATCAGACAGTGGCTGCCGACCGGTCTAATCGGCCATATCCATTTCAACGATCCAAACCGGCAGGGGCCTGGGGACGGCGCGCTCGATTTCGCCCCCATTCTCGCTGCGCTGCACGAGTGTCGTTACCCCCATGATGCCGCGATCGAGCCGTTCATTTACGAACCGGATGGACCTGCGTGCACGGCGCGCGGCATCGCGCATATACGCAATATTCTCAAGGCACAGGACCGATGACCGTTGACGCGCCGCGCCTGCGCCTAATCGACGCGACGTTTTACGAACGCTATGTCCGATTGCGGCTGCCTTTCCGCTTCGGCGTGGTCACACTCAACGAGGCACCGCAGGTTTTCGTCCGCGCCATTGTACGCCGGGCGGATGGACACGAAGGGAATGGTATTTCCGCCGAATTGCTGGTGCCAAAATGGTTCGACAAATCCCCACAGCTGTCCAACGAAGAGAATTTCGATCAATTGCGCCGCGCACTCGCCATCGCTCGCCGCTATATGCTCAATGCGGACACCAACACGCTCTTTGGATTGTCGGCGGCGGTGGAGGCCGCGCACCACGCTGCGTGCGAAAAGGCTGGTCTCAACGGACTGATTGCGTCATTTGGATTATCGCTGATGGAGCGCGCGATGATTGATGCAGTGGCGCGTATCGAAGGCATGTCGGTGTTCGCCCTCGTGCGCGATAATCGTATCGCCCTCGATACCTCTACCGCGCCGGATCTCGCGGACTTCGATATCGCGGCCTTTCTTTCTGCACTCATTCCCTCGTCGTCGATCCAAGTGCGGCATACGGTTGGATTGGTCGATGCGTTGACGCGCAAGGAGACTTTGGACAAGCGTCTTAACGACGGCTTGCCTGAAAGCTTGGAAGAAGCGATCGCCGCTTATGGTCACCGCTACTTCAAGCTCAAGGTCACTGGCGATATTGCAGCCGATATTGCGCGCCTCATCCGTATTTCCGCGGTGCTCGATCGTAGCGCAGGCGATTACCGCACGACGCTCGACGGTAATGAGCAGTTCGCAGAGATCGGCGGGGTTATCGAGCTGTGGCGACGCATTGGTGCGGAACCGAGCCTTACGCGCCTGAAGGCCTCCATCCTGTTCGTCGAGCAACCGATTGTACGAACGCGCGCACTGACCGAGCCTATCCATGCGCTTGGCCATGATATTCCGGTGGAGATCGATGAGTCCGATGCGGATATCGGCGTGTTCCCGAAAGCGCGCGCGCTTGGCTATCGCGGAATTTCTGCGAAGTCCTGCAAGGGCGTCTACCGCGCGTTACTTAATCGTGCGCGCATTGCACGCTGGAACGGCGAGGATGGCGCAGGCCGATATTTCATGTCGGCGGAGGATCTGACCACGCAAGCCGGCGTCGCCGTTCAGCAGGACCTCGCGCTTGCAACCCTAATCGGCGCAAGCCACGTCGAGCGCAACGGCCACCATTACGTAGACGGCATGGCCGGCGCTCCCGCGGCCGAGCAGACCGCATTTCTCGCCGCCCATCCCAATCTCTACCAGCGCGCGCCCAACGGCAGCGTGCGGCTGCATATCGCGTCCGGCGCGCTTGACCTCACCACCCTCGATACCCCGGGATTTGGCACCGGCGTGATACCCGATTTTAGCGCCATGCGTCTCTCGCCCGCAAAGGACTAACTGCGATGGACATTGCGCGCCTGTCGATCAATCTCGCCACTGTCCGCAAGCAATGGAACCTGCACGATGCCGTAGAAGCCTGCACGCGCCACGGGATCACGGCGATCGATCCCTGGCGCGATCAGGTTGCGGTGGTTGGACTTACGGACGCGGTTCGCGCGATCAAGGCGAGCGGTGTGCGCGTGAGCGGATATTGCCGCGGTGGCATGTTTCCGGCGGCAAGCGCCGCGGATCGTCAGACGGCAATTGACGACAATCGCCGCGCCATCGATGAGGCGGCCGCACTCGGGGCCGAATGCCTGGTGCTTGTGGTCGGCGGTCTACCTGCGCACTCGCGCGATATCGGCGAAGCCCGTAAGATGGTCGCCGACGGCATTGCCGCCATCCTTCCGCATGCGCGCGCGTGCAGCGTGCCGCTTGCCATCGAGCCGTTGCATCCGATGTATGCGCCCGACCGTGCCTGCGTGAACACGGTTCGGCAAGCCCTCGACCTATGCGATCAACTCGGCGACGGCACGGGCGTCGCCATCGATGTTTACCACGTTTGGTGGGACCCCGAGATCGAGGCGCAAATCGCGCGTGCGGGCGGAGCGAAACGCATCCTCGCATATCACATCTGCGATTGGCTCGTGCCGACGCGCGACCTCCTGCTCGATCGCGGCATGATGGGCGATGGCGTCGTTGACCTGCCGCGCATGCGTGCAATGATCGAGAAAGCCGGGTACAGCGGGTATCACGAGGTCGAAATATTCTCGGCGGCGAATTGGTGGACGAAGCCCGGCGACGAGGTGCTCAAGACCTGCATCGAACGTTTCAAAACGGTCTGCTGAGCACGAGGGTATTGGCGAGCGGGGTCATGCTCGGATCAAGGAGTCAATTTTGGTCATGAGTGACCCAATGCCAACTTCAAGCGATGTCGTCGTGATCGGTGCGGGAAATGCGGCATTCTGCGCCGCACTCGCGGCTGCCGAGCACGGCGTGTCGGTGCTGGTGCTGGAGCGCGCACCGCAGGAGGAAGCTGGTGGCAATAGCCGTTTCACCGCCGGCGCATTCCGCTGTGTTTACGACGGCATCGATGACCTGAAAGCGCTAATGCCTGACCTGACCGGGGAGGAAATCTCCAGCACCGATTTCGGTGCTTATCCGGAAGAAAAATTCTTCGACGATATGGGTCGCGTCACCGAATATCGCACCGACCCGGATCTTTGCGAGCTGCTCGTCACTCGCAGCAAGGAAACGATGCGTTGGATGCGAGGTAAAGGCATCCGATTCATCCCCATTTACGGCCGCCAGGCCTACAAGATCGACGGTAAATTTAAATTCTGGGGTGGGCTAACGGTCGAAGCATGGGGCGGCGGCCCTGGCCTCATCGAAGGCCTAACAAGCGCAGCGAAGAAGAACAGCATCACAATCGCCTATGCGGCGCGTGCGCTGTCGCTTGTCGCCGATGACGATGGTGTCAAAGG
>JACQTM010000181.1 GCA_016210825.1 Hyphomicrobiales bacterium | reverse complement strand
TCGAATCTCTGGAAGAAGCCCTTGGCGAAGGAATCGTCACCGGCCATCCGTCGATGCCGGAGTTTCGCCTCGATCCGGGACAGATTGGCGATCTCATCGCATTTCTAAAGTCGATGGAATAGCAGAGATAGTCATCGCCTCAGCGCATGGTCCATTTTCCGTATATCGCGCCAGTCGCTTGATTGACGTGCGTCAATGCAATTGCTTGGCGGAATTGACGAAAATGAATTTATGGATGATGTGCAAGACCAGGCCGGTATTTTCGAAGCGGTACGATTGGCGCAGCGTGAATCAGACCGCGTTTACCCGCTCGTGCGTCTCTTTCATCCATCGTTATCGCTCGATCAATGGCAGCAATTCGTAAACGCCTGTATGCGCGGATCCTCCGGTGTAATGGTGGTCCGCGACACACGTGACTGCATTCATGCGGCTTTCGTCTATACGATCGATGCACGCCTCGCGCGCGGGCCGTTGCTTCGTATCACCGAGTTGATGGTCGGACGCCTGCCTGGGAGCCTCGTCAACCAGGCTATCATGGACGCGGTCGAGCATTTGGCACGTAGCACCGGGGCGGAGGCGATCGAGATTTCCGTCCCTAGTGCGCTTGAATATGCGGTCGACCCGACCTGGCGCGGTGCGCTGATCGCAGCCGGATTTAGCGCGCGGACGACATCGATGATGAGGCGCTTGGCGCCGCCGCCGGCCGCCGAATCGATCCGATACGACATTCGACGCTAAGGAAAAATTGAACTTACTGCGAATGGCCGGCGTCTCATTTTGTTGACGTGCGTCAAGGTGAATAATTGATTTGCGTCAAGGCGAGCCCTGGCCCGCTCGGTTGGTATCAACGCCCAAAATTCCGGAATTGATTCCAGCCGAGGCGAGCAATCATGAGCAATCGAACCGAGAAATCACCTGCCGGCCAAAGCACTGCGTTGTGGATGTCCACCATTGCATTCACGGTGTGCTTTGCCGTCTGGACGATTTTCTCGATCATTGGCATTCAGATCAAAAAAGATCTCGGCCTCAACGAAACGCAATTCGGTCTTTTGGTTGGCACGCCGATCCTCACCGGCAGCATCATTCGGCTCACGCTTGGCATTTGGACCGACCAGTATGGCGGTCGCAGGGTTTATACGCTGGTGATGCTCTCGGCCGCGGTCGCGACCTGGCTTTTGACCTACGCCTATGACTACACGACATTCCTGATCGCCGCCCTCGGCGTCGGCATCGCTGGCGGCTCATTCGCCGTCGGCATCGCTTACGTGTCGCGCTGGTATCCGACGAGCAAGCAGGGCACCGCGCTCGGTATTTTCGGCGTCGGCAATGTTGGGGCCGCGGTGACCAAGTTTCTCGCACCCTTCGTGCTGGTCGCCTATGGCTGGCAAACCGTGGCGCAAGTATGGGCCGTGGGTATTGCCGTCATGGGGATTGTGTTCTGGCTCGTCACCAAGGACGATCCTGTGCTGCGCGCGCGCCGGGCGCGCAATGAGAGGGCGCCGAGCACATGGCTCGAGCTCACGCCGCTGAAGAACGTGCAGGTCTGGCGCTTCGCGCTTTATTATTTCTTCG
The DNA here is from genome assembly GCA_016210825.1 of Hyphomicrobiales bacterium. GTDB lineage: Bacteria > Pseudomonadota > Alphaproteobacteria > Rhizobiales > Xanthobacteraceae > JACQTM01. Next base: position 2,426 of record JACQTM010000181.1, on the reverse strand, counting down.
TCTTCGGTGCATTCGTCGCGCTGGCATTGTGGCTGCCGCGATATCTCATAGGCGTTTATAGCCTCGACATAACCACCGCCGGCATGATCGGCGCTGCCTATTCGATACCGGCGAGCATCTTTCGCGCATATGGCGGGCACTTGTCCGATCGCTATGGGGCGCGACGGATCATGTATTGGACCTTTTTTGTTTCGGTGATTATCACTTTCATTTTGTCCTATCCCCCGACGCAATACGTCGTGAAGGGCATCCAGGGCCCGATCAGCTTCCATCTTGAAACCGGCGTTGGCATGTTCACCGTGCTGGTCTTTGTGCTCGGTTTCTTCATGAGTCTCGGCAAGGCCGCCGTCTACAAGCATATCCCCGTCTACTATCCAAACAATGTCGGCTCGGTCGGCGGTCTTGTCGGCATGATCGGCGGTCTCGGCGGTTTTGTCCTGCCCATCGCCTTCGGCGCGCTCAACGATCTTACCGGCGTCTGGACGAGCTGCTTCATGCTGCTCTTCCTGTTCGCGTCGGTTGCGCTCGTGTGGATGCATTTCGCCATTCAGCGCATGGAGCGCGAGGCAGTGGCGCCGAGACTCCGCAGGCTACCCGAGCTTCCTGAAATGGAAGGGATTCACGAGGAGAAGCACGTCGGCGCGCTCGGCCCCTCGATCATCGAGGACTGGCGGCCAGAAGACAAGAAATTCTGGAACGATACGGGCAGGGCGATCGCGCGGCGCAATTTATGGATTTCAATCCCGGCGCTGCTGCTCGCCTTTGCGGTGTGGATGGTGTGGTCGGTGGTCGTCGCCAAACTGCCGTCGGTCGGGTTCAAGTTCACGACCGATCAATTGTTCTGGCTCGCGGCCATGCCGGGCCTTTCCGGCGCGACCTTGCGAATCTTCTATTCGTTCATGCCGCCGATCTTGGGCGGGCGGTTGTGGACGTCGATTGCGACTTGGTCGTTAATGGTGCCGGCGGTTGGTATCGGGCTTGCGGTGCAGAGTCCGGATACGCCCTACATCATTTTCATGGCACTGGCGCTGCTCTGCGGCTTCGGCGGCGGTAACTTTGCCTCCTCGATGGCGAATATCAACTTCTTCTTCCCCAAAGCTGAGAAAGGCAATGCGCTCGCGCTCAATGCCGGATTGGGAAATCTCGGTGTGAGCGTCGTGCAGTTCGTTATTCCGCTCGTGATTACGGCGGGAGTGTTTGGCTGGTTCGGCGGCGATCCGCAAACGGCCACCGAGGCGACCGGCACCGCGAAGTTATGGTTGCAGAACGCCGGCTTCATCTGGGTGCCGTTCATTGCGGTATCTGCCACAGCGGCGTGGTTTGGCATGAACGACATCGCCTCGATGAAAGCCTCGTTCGCCGACCAGGCGGTGATTTTTCAGCGTAAGCACAATTGGCTGATGTGCTGGCTCTATACCGGAACCTTCGGCTCCTTCATCGGCTATTCCGCCGGTTTCCCGCTACTCGCAAAGACGCAATTCCCGCAGGTGGACTCGCTGAAGCTGGTTTTCCTCGGGCCATTGGTTGGCGCGCTGTCGCGCTCGGCGACCGGTTGGCTTTCCGACCGCTACGGCGGCGGCCGCGTCACTTTCTGGGTGTTTCTGCTGATGATCGTGGCGGTTGGCGGCGTGCTCTACTTCCTTGGCGTCAAGGATGAACCGGGTGCGTTCTGGGGCTTCTTCGCCATGTTCATGTTGCTGTTCTTCGCGACGGGTGTTGGCAACGCCTCCACCTTCCAAATGATCCCGGCAATCATGCGCACCGAAATGCCGCGCCTCGAGCCGGGAATGCCGCCGGCTGGACGCACGCGGAAGGCGGAGATGGAATCGGCGGCGATCATCGGATTCAGCTCTGCCATCGCGGCATATGGCGCCTTTTTCATCCCAAAGAGCTACGGCACCTCGATCTCGCTCACCGGCGGACCGGAAGCGGCGTTGTGGGGCTTCATGGCCTTCTATGTGAGCTGCGTCGCGATCACTTGGTTCTATTACACACGCCGCGGCGGTCTGCTCCACGATGTCGAACGCGGCGGAAACTTGCGTACCGCGGCGCAGCCGGCCGAATGAAGCAGTTTGAGGCCCGGAGGGATTACCTCCGGGCTTACCCTTATGGGACTAACCGGAATTTTTCCGCAATGCGCCAGGCCGTATGCATTTGATGGAATCTTGAGGGGAAACAATGAGTCACTTCCTCGATCGCCTGACCTTTTTCACCCGCGTCGTCGACGATTTTTCCGGCGGCCATGGCGTCGTCACCCGCGAAGACCGGCGCTGGGAGGACGGCTATCGCAAGCGCTGGCAGCACGACAAGATCGTGCGCTCCACCCACGGCGCCAATTGCACCGGCTCATGCTCGTGGAAAATCTACGTCAAGGGCGGCATCGTTACCTGGGAGACGCAGCAGACCGATTATCCGCGCACACGACC
>JACQTM010000180.1 GCA_016210825.1 Hyphomicrobiales bacterium | reverse complement strand
GCCCCCCTCACCCCAATCCTCTCCCCAACGGGGAGAGGGGGCTCGCATGAGTTCGACGCAGCCGCCTGTCTCTTCACCTCTACCCGGTGGGGAGAGGTCGCCGCCGAAGGCGGCGGGTGAGGGGGCAAGTGCCAATGGTGGAAATCGCGTCTTTTCCTCACCGCTCGCGCGGCGCCTCGCGAAGGAAACAGGCATCGATCTTTCGCGCGTTGAGGGCTCGGGCCCGCATGGCCGCGTCATCGCCCGCGACATCGAGGCGGCGCAATCGGGTAAGGGATTACGCGCGCCGGGCGGCGTACCGATGGTCATTTCGCCGGTGGGCCCGTCGGACAAGCAGATTCTCGCGCTGTTCGCGCCGGGAAGCTACGAGATCGTCCCGCACGACAACATCCGCAAGATCATTGCCAAGCGGCTGGTCGAGGCGAAGCAAACCATTCCGCATTTTTATCTCACCGTCGATTGCGACATTGGCAAACTCCTGGCCGCGCGTGAGGAGATCAACGTCAAGGCGCCGAAGGACAAGGATGGCAAGCCCGCCTACAAGCTTTCAGTCAACGATTTCGTCATCAAGGCGCTGGCGCTGGCGCTACAGCGCGTACCCGACGCAAACGTCACCTGGACCGAAGGCGGCATGCTCAAACACAAGCATTCGGATATCGGCGTCGCGGTCGCCATTCCCGGCGGGCTGATCACGCCGGTCGTGCGCAAGGCGGAGACGAAATCGCTGTCCGCCATTTCCAACGAGATGAAGGATTACGCCGCGCGCGCGCGGGCGCGCAAACTCAAGCCGGAAGAATATCAAGGCGGATCGAGCGCCATTTCCAATCTCGGCATGTACGGGATCAAGGATTTTTCCGCGGTCATCAATCCGCCGCACGCGACGATCCTCGCCGTCGGCGCCGGCGAGGAGCGAGCGGTTGCGAGGGGCGGCAAGATCGAGGCGGCGTGGATCATGAGCTGCACGCTCTCGACCGATCACCGCGCCGTGGACGGCGCGCTCGGCGCCGAACTGATCGGCGCCTTCAAGGCGCTGATCGAGAACCCGGTGATGATGGTGGTGTGATCGCCTAGCCGGGCGTCAGCCCTTTCGCCTTGATCACGCCCGCGGCTTCTTCGCTTCGAAGGAATTTCATGAACGCTTCCGCCGTCGAACGTTCTTTAGCGCTCGCAAGCAAGCCCATCGAGAATTGCGTCGTCCCGCCAAGTTCCGCCGGCAGGGGGCCAACAAGCTCAACGCCTTGCACCGCGATCAATTCGGAAATCTGCTGGGCGGCGATGTCGGCTTCGCCGCGCGCGACGAAGCCGGCCGCCGGGGCGCCGGCTTTCGCCTTGGCTTTGATCTCGTGCGCGATCCCGAGCTTGTCGAGCGCCGCCTCGAAGATATTGCCGCTCAGCCCGCCCGCTACATAGGCCACCGCCTTGGCGGCGAGCAGCGCGCGCTTGACCGCCTCGGGGGAGGAAATATCCGGTTTCGGCGCACCAATGCGCACCGCAAGCCCTACCTGCGCGCGGGCAAGGTCGATCCGCGTGCCGGAGATTTTCCCGTCCTTCTGCAAGCCGTCGATATTGGGTGCATTAGCGATCAAGAAATCCGCCTGCTCGCCATCGCGCACGCGCGCGACCAGCTTGCCCGAGGGTGCGACGCTTACGTCGACTTTGTGGCCGGTTGCCCGTTCGAAACGCGGCGCAAGCTCGGTGACGCTGGTGCGTAGCGCCTGCGTGCAAAGCACCTTGATCTCCGCGGCGGTCACTGGATTCCCCTGGATCAGACCGATCAACAAACCGGATGCGATTGTGCTCGAAATAGATGATCGCATGACGTGCCGCTGTTTTCCTAAGGCTGGATTAGACTCATTTTCCATTGCCGCTACAATCGCCGGCAACGCAGGAGCATCGATGCAAGCCCTCAAGCGTTGGCCGTGGGTCACGCTCCTGGCCGGAGGAGCGATCATCTTGTCGCCACTTGGCCGCGACTTTATCTACTCAGCCTTCTTCGCCGGCGAGGCGCTCGCGCGCAATATCGCGCAGCCCTTCGTCTATGGCGGCATTCTCGCGCTCGCCGCACTTGCGCTGATCGAATGGCTCATACGCTGGCAGCTTTTCTTTCGGCGCGACAAGGCCGGCGCGGCGCAGGATAAACCGCATGCCGGCTCCTCCCATGACGGCACCGGGCGCGGGTGACGGGGACAGCGAGATCGTCAATGGCAAGCAGGGGCGGTGCACTCGGCTCATATCTTGGCAAGAGCTTCGTGTGGTTGATTGCGCTCGCCGCATGGCCGCTGTTTGTTGGCCCTCAAGCGGGCCCGCAATGCACGAGCACCGCAAGCTTCGGTTTCCTTCCCGCGGTGATGGTCGCGCCATTCCTGCTGCTGATTGTCTATGTCCTCTCTGTGCTGGTGCACGTCGTTTTCCTGTTCTGGTTTTGGCCGCGTGCTGCAGCCGGCGGCAAAAAGGCCTACTTGACCAATGCTGTGTTCTTCAGTCCGGTCGCCGCCTTGTCGGTGATGGTGATGACTTGGGCGCTGCGTTGGAACGCCTCGGTTTATTGCTCTGTCATCACAGTTGTCTTGGTGTTACCAGCGCTGATAACACCTCTGGTCAACGCGGTATTGCTTGGGCGGCCGCGCGATAGCTCCTTCTAGCCCGCCGTCCCAATTTCACGTCCTCATGGTTTTTCCACGCAGGCGACCACATGGCTGAAACGAGTTTCGATATCATCATCATCGGCTCCGGACCCGGCGGCTATGTCACCGCCATCCGCGCGGCGCAGCTCGGCTTCAAGACCGCTATCGTCGAGCGCGACTATCTCGGCGGCATTTGTCTCAATTGGGGTTGCATCCCGACCAAGGCGCTGCTGCGCTCGGCCGAGGTCGGGCACATCCTGCACAACCTCGACGCCTATGGCTTCAGCGCCAGCGACGTCAGCTTCGACATCGGCAAGATCGTCGCCCGCTCGCGCAAGGTGGCGGCGCAGATGGAGAAGGGCGTCACCTTCCTGATGAAGAAGAACGCCATCACCGTCATCAAGGGGCGCGCGCGTCTTGCTGGCG
>JACQTM010000173.1 GCA_016210825.1 Hyphomicrobiales bacterium | reverse complement strand
ACGCCGGCCAGCATGTCGTCGATTTTGGCGAGTTCCTGGTTGACGAAGAAAATGCGCTCCCGCATCGCTTTGGCGTCAATCAGCGAGGGCAGTTCCTCCTCTTTAAAGACATAAGCCATTAGGCGCTTTCCTCTTCAGGTTATTTTATCATTGAAACGGTAGATTGCCCCGCTCTTGCGAGCCTTGAGGTAAATCAAGGCAGCCGTCTAATGTCGCTATGGGTCAAAAGCGCAGTGGACGAGTTGATCGAGCGATGGGTGTATGTCTGGACTGCCCCGAAAGCTGACCCAGATTTCCGCTACGTACCCTTCGGTAAGGCCTGAAGGCGGGTTCAGCCCCTCACGCAGCGAACCAGCGCGAAAGCGCGCGAAATTCTGCAAAGAGAACGTTAGAATTCAGTCGCTCTTCCACCGCCATTCCACAACAGCGCACGTAGCGTCATGAAGGTTAAGTTCGTGCAACGCCTCGTCACCACTCTCGTTTTCTTAGCACTGCTCGCGGTTCAGGCGGCTGCACGGGATCAGGATCAGGCTTCGACACGGGGCGCGACTGCCAATCCGTCGCCGCCCGTCGCCAGGATTGCACCGAAAATATTCAAGGAGCACGGGCGGCGGCGCATCGACAATTACGATTGGCTCCGCCGCGGCGATGATCCCGCTGTACTCGCCCATCTCAAGGCGGAAAACGCGTATGCGGTCGCGCGCCTAAACTCGATTCAGCCGCTGATCGACGAACTCGACAAGGAGCTGCACCAACGTGCCGACGGCGCGAGCCTCAGCCCGGATTTCCATTTCGCCGGTTATGTCTATCAGCGTCGAATTGCCGAAGGAGCCCGGTTTCCGACAATCGTGCGTCATCGGCCCGTCCCCGGTGCATCGGAACAGATCGTACTCGACATCGAGCGTCTCGCCGCCGGCCACGCGCAATACGATCTCGCGCAATATTTCGTCAGTCCCGATGGAGACCTCGTCGGCTTTACCGTCGATTTCACGGGCGGCCGCCTGCATCGCATCTTCGTGCGCAACATTGTCAGCGGCGAAGTCACCGATACTGGCATCAAGGACGCTGATTCGAATCTCGTGTTCTCATCGGATTCGAAGTGGCTGTTCTATATTCGAATGGAACCAAAGACCCTGCGTTCATACCAGTTGTGGCGTCACAAGCTTGGGACCCATGCCTCGCGGGACAAACTTGTCTATGAGGAAAACGATCCGACATTCGAGTTGAGTTTGGGTAGCTCGAAATCCACGCGCTACATTCTTCTTAAAGCTGAACACCAGCAAACGAGCGAAATCCGTTACCTGCGCGCGGATCAGCCTTCCGGCGAGCTTAAGATCATCGAGCCGCGGCGCCAAGGCATGCATTATGACGCCGACCACATCGGCGATACATTTTACATTCGCACAAATTTAAACGCCCCCGATTTCCGTATGGTCCGCGCGCCCGAAACGGCGCCGCATGCGGCGAACTGGATCGACACGATCAACGAAACTCCCGGACGGCTGATCGCCGATTTCGAGATCTTCGATACGTTCATCGCACTCGTCGAGGAACACGATGCACTTCAGTCAGTGCGGGTGTTCCGATTTGCCGATATGCGGGAAAGCACCGTTCCGATGCCTGTAGATATCGGTGTGGCCGAGATCAATTTCGCGCAAGGAGCCGCCAACCGGGAAGCTTCGGCGAGCGTCCTGCAGCTTCGCGTTTCTGGTCCACTGCATCCCGATGCGGTGTACGATTTCGACACACGAACCGGTCAGCTGGCATTGAGCAAGCAGTCGCGGGACTGGCGCTGGTTCGATCCGCAAGCCTACGAAGCCAAGCGCATCGCCGCGCCGGCGCCGGACGGGGACTCGATTCCGGTAACGTTGATGTACCGCAAAGATATGTTGCGGGCCGGCGGCAATCCGACATTGGTCACGGGCTATGGCGCCTACGGTTCGAGCTTACAGCCGGAGTTCCCCGACTCATGGGTCAGCTTGGTCGATCGCGGCTTTGTCCTTGCCCAGGCTCACGTCCGCGGCGGACAAGAAATGGGCCGACGCTGGCACGATCAAGGACGGATGCAACACAAGCATAATTCTTTCACCGACTTCATCGCTGCCACTGAAGCGCTGATCGCGCGCGGCCATGCTGATCCTCGGCGCATTTTCGCACACGGCGCGAGCGCTGGCGGTCTGCTCGTCGCGGCCGTCGCCAATCTGAGGCCCGATCTCTATGCCGGCATCGTCGCCGAAGTGCCGTTCGTCGATGTGATCACGACGATGTCCGATCCCGCGGCGCCGCTAACAACGTTGGAATACGAGGAGTGGGGAAACCCGGCGATCAAGGAGCAATACGACAACATGATCGACTATTCGCCGTATGACAACGTGACGCCCAAGGCCTATCCGGCGATGTTCGTGACCGCGGCAATGAATGACAGTCAGGTCGGCTTTCATGAGCCGGCCAAATGGGTTGCGCGGCTGCGCGCGACCAAGACCGATGGCAACGAATTGCTGTTCATGACCGATATGGCAGGCGGCCATACTGGAACCTCGGGCCGGTTCGGTTCGACCGGTGAGGAGGCACGGATCATTGCGTGGTTGATCGCGCATGCACAGTGACGCCGCGGCCGTTTTCGTCAATGCCGGGATTCCCGCAAGAATAATCTTTATGCCTAATAGTAGTGGGTTGCATAATTCCAAGGAGGATATGGACATCCACGATTTATGTGCGCATGTGATCTGAAATTCGGCGCTATCGCGGAAGGGCATTGAAATGCAAACCTTGACCATTCGTCGTCCGGACGATTGGCACGTTCACTTCCGTGACGGCCCTCTCCTCAAGCAAGTAGTTCCATTTACTGCACGCCAATTCGCGCGCGCCATCGTGATGCCCAATCTCATTCCGCCGGTTGTGAATGCGAAAATGGCCGCGGCATATCGGCAACGGATCTTGGCGGTTGTCCCTGCTGGGGTCGCGTTCGAGCCGCTGATGACGTGTTATCTAACCGATACAACCGATGGCTCCGACCTCGTGGCCGGTCATCGCGATCGTATCTTCACAGCGGCCAAGCTCTATCCGGCCCACGCGACCACGAATGCCGACGAGGGCGTCACCGACATCAAGCGGCTTTATCCAGTGCTGGCGGCGATGGAGCAGCACGCCATTCCATTGCTCGTTCACGGTGAATTCGTGCACGCAGATGTCGATATTTTTGACCGCGAAAGGGCTTTCATCGACCGCGTGCTAAAGCCAACGCTCGAGGCGTTTCCGCGGCTCAAGATCGTTTTGGAGCACGTCACCACGAGCGATGGCGTCGACGTAGTGCGTGCCAATCGCGCGCGGATGGCGGCGACGCTGACTCCACAGCATCTTCTGTTCAATCGCAACGCGATTTTCGCCGGCGGCATTCGCCCGCACATGTATTGCCTGCCGGTGCTCAAGCGCGAAAAACATCGCATTGCACTGCGCGCTGCCGCGACGAGCGGCGAATCCTGTTTCTTCCTCGGCACGGATTCGGCGCCGCATCTCCGGCATCTTAAGGAAGCCGAGTGCGGTTGCGCCGGCGTATTCAGCGCGCCGGTTGCCCTGCAGGCTTACTTGCGCGTGTTCGCCGAAGAAAACGCTTTGGCTAAATTCGAAGCATTCGCCTCGCTTAACGGCCCGGCATTCTATGGTTTGCCCGCGAACGAAAGCCGGATCACGCTGGTGAATAAGAACACACCGCCGCCAACCAACATCAAAGTGGAAAATCTCGGAGAAATTGTGCCGCTTTTTGCGGGTGAACAGATTGAATGGTCATTGGCATAGACTGCATGTCCGGCGATCGCCGGATCACGATGTAGCTAGAAACTCGCTCACCCTGAATAACGACGCGAATGGTATCGATTGCTGCTTGTAGAATTCCGCCGCCCCTTCTTCCCGATCAACAAGAGACAGCACGAGCAGAACCTCGCCCCCGGCGTCTCGGACGGCAGTGACCGCCTGCATTGCCGAGCCGCCGGTTGTCGTCACATCCTCCAAGACGATCACCTTCTTGCCTTGCAGATTATGGACCGCTTCGATCTTCTTTTTCGTACCGTGACCTTTAACTTCCTTCCGAACGAAAAATCCCGTTAGGGGCCGCATGCCTTTCGTGAAACTGAGCATGGCAACGGAACTGACAATCGGCACGGCTCCCATTTCGAGGCCGCCGACAAAATCCGCCTCCAGTGAGGCAATCCGTTCGAGAATCAACTCAGAGAGCAAGTTGGCGCCCTCGGAATCGAACATCGAGGGCTTCATATCCAGGTAGAAATTGCTCTCCCGGCCCGACGCAAGCACGAACTTGCCGCGCGAAAATGACTTGCTTTTAATAATATTGAATGCGCGGGTGCGAATGGACAGCGTGTCCGAGGAAGAGCGCCGCGATTCCATGATGCCTGCCGATGTTGGTAGGCGACCGTCTACACCGAACGAATCGGCTTGGCAACGCATTGCCCGCGAATTTCACCGACTGAACGTCATTCCCGCCGTTCGCGGCGTAGCGCAAACCAAAGCCGTATGAAGGTCATGACGATCACGCCCGCAGCCTTGAGGCCGGTGAAAAAACTTCCCGATACTTTCGAGACGCCGCCCGTCCGGCGCCGTTGACCGACCGCGATCTCGAGAGCGGGCACTCGCGCGGCGGCAACGCGCATCAGCATTTCCAAATTCCAGCCATATGTCGACTCACTCATGCCGAGGGGATCGAGCACGTCGCGCCGAATTGCGCGAAAGGGCGACATGTCGGTGAAGTGTGCATCATAAACAAGACGCAACAGAAGACCTGCGATGTGTCCGGCTGCGAGCTGCTGCAGCGACAGGCTGCCCGGTTCGCGCTGGCCGCGAATGCGCGAGCCGTGCACGAATGCGGCGCGGCCCTGCACGATCGGAACAATCATTTCAGGAATGAATTCCGGCCGGTCGCTACCGTCACCGTCGAGGAACACCAGAATATCGGCATCAAGCCGCGCCACGGCAATTCCGCTCTGCACGGCGCGGCCATAGCCCCGCTGCGGTTCGACGACGACCCGCGCGCCAGCGGCCTTGGCGCGTTCCGCCGTGCGATCGTGCGATCCGCCATCAACGACGATAACCTCGTCAACACCGGCGGCTTGCACTGCCGCGACGACGGCCGAGATGGCTTGCTCTTCCTCGAAGCAGGGGATGATCGCCGACACGACTATGCTAAGCCTGCCGGATTGCGACGCCGCCACACCGGAATGTGCGACGGCGGATTTTACACGGCTACTCACAGGCTCCAACGCAGCCCGCAATTGGCGCAGGCCTTCGGTGGGGCATCCGAGAGCAGCGCGGCGCGAAATGCCTGATACGCCGGACCGTTCCAGATTTCGCGGAGCGATTGCTGCGTCGCGTCACCGAGCGTGTAATGCTCATAGCCATGCTGCGAAAACGGCGCGATACAACAGGGCAGCGCGCGGCCATTTGCAGTGAAATACATCAGCGACCATGGCCGCCGGCACATCGACCACGGCGAGTGGCCATCGGTATTTTTCAAACTCACTCCCGGTTCGGATGCGGCGCCCGAAGCGCTGAAGGTGATGCCCAGCGAACGCGCGAGATCCTCGGCTTCCTTTAGATAAACAGCATCGTCCCGCGTCATGCTTTCGAACAAGGCCTGGTCGGGTTTTGCCTTGCCGATTGCTTTTTCGTCGAAGAACACGAGCCGCTGAAGATAGACTTCCTTGACGCCGATCTCGGCGGCGACCTTTACGAAGGCGGGCAATTCCACGACCGTTTCTTTCAGGCCCGTGAGCCAGGCGGACACAACCGGTTTGTCATGGCTTTCGCTAATCTGCAGGTCGCGGAACGCGCGCACATTGCGCAGGATTCGATCGAAATAATTCTTGCCGCGAATCTCACGAAAGCTCTTGGCGTTGGAAGCGTCGAGAGAAACCCGCAGCTCATCAAGTCCGGCGGCAATCAGCGCGCGGCCGTTGCGTTCGTTCAGCACCGTGCCGTTGGTATTGAACAGCACGTAGACACCGCGGTCCTTCAGATAACGCACCATGCGCGGCAGATTTTTAACCAGCATCGGCTCGCCGACGCCATGCAGCACCGCGCGGGCGAGATCCGGCACTTGATCGACGATGGAAGTGAATAACTCCCAGCTCATGTCCGCCGGGGGCTCAAGTTCCTCATATGTGCGCGGGCACGTCGTGCACAGCAAATTGCAGCGATTGGTGGTTTCTAGATAAAGGCAGACCGGCGGCCGAGTGGCGACGATTGGACGTTGGCTCTTGACCGACTCGTGATAGCGGCGCGGATCGACGCTGTTTTCGACGGCGCTATCGGAGATCAACGTATTCATCGCCGTTGTCCTCCATTAGCCGTCCGTAAGTGCCGTGTTCGCCAAAACGAATACGCACACGCCAATAAGAAAGTTCCGTAAAGAGCCGACTTGCGTATCATCCACGATACATCGAAATCCCAATGGACCTCATCCTGCAACAACAGCGCACCGATGGACGCCGCCCAAACCGGTGCGCTCCCGTAAAGCGCAAGAAACGGCGTCACCGCCAGGAAGTACCATGGGTAATTTGGCGACAGCAGGAAGAGAAAGGCCAGTAACAGCCTAGTGATGTCGGCGAGGCTTGAATCGATGGATCTAGGTTCCCGGCTGGCGGCGAGCAGCGACAGGGCCGCAAGTACAAGTCCGGCCATGACGAAATACACCAAGGCATCGCCATGCACGGTTCCGAAAACGAAACGCCAGGCGACCAGCGGCAAGACTTTGTCTCCAGAGGCGAACTGCTCTTCGCTGAAATAGCCAGTCGTAAGAAATCCGAACACGCCGGCACCGACCGACAGATAGGGGAGATAACAGAGCGCGGCGACGGCACCGGCGATCAGCGGCATTTTCCAATCCCATAGGCGCCAGATCGCGGGCAATGCGAGCGCGGCAAAGGGCTTGATCAGGGCGGCAAGCGCAATCGCGATCGCGCCCCGCAGCGGCCATGCGGAATATGCAAGCCACAGCCCAAGCATCATGAGCGCCACCATCAGCGCGTCGATGTGACCGTTATTGGCGATCTCCCACATTGGCAGGGGATGCCAGGCATAGGCGGCGAGGTACGTAATCGGCCGTTCCATACGCCGGAGTAGCAGCACAATCATTGCGACCGTCACTGCCTCGCAGCCAAGCAACGCAAGCCGCATTGTTGTGATGTTTTCGCCGAGTCGCGTCACCGCGAAAAAGAACATTTCGGCGACCGGTGGATATGCAGTTACCGCGTAGTCGGCGCGGTTGATGTGCGGAAAGATTATCGTATCGCGTAATGACGCCAGCGCCTCGTGCGCAGGAAAGTATCGGTAAGGATTGATTCCGGCGGCTTGAACTTTACCGTCCCAGACATAACGATAGATGTCCGTCGACAAGAGCGGATCGAAATACAGCAAAAATAAACGTAGCAGGATCGCAACACTTAAGATGAGCCATAGCGCTTTCATGGGCGGTGCGCGTTCTGCCATAAATGCGGCAGCCAACGCGGCCAAGCTGGCCGGGATCGCAAGTGCGATGTAGGCGTTATCGCCATTGGCGTGAAAAGCAAACGGCGTCGCGATCGTAAGGGCCGCAACGGCGATACCGAGTGCGCCGAGCCAATAGAGCGCGGCGTTGTTTATGGTTACCGCCGGCGCCGGCGAGGCACCATTCAAGCTGAACGGATGCGCGCCGTTCATACAGCCACTCGGGTCATCGCGACGAGATAAGCGCGCGTCGCGGCGGCGGCTCCGCCGTTCTTGAAGCGATCCAAACGGCCCGCCAACTCCGCGCAGAGCCATTCAAACGTTTCCGCATCGTCGACGTCGTACCACTCGGGTAACAGCACGGTTTCGAGGCCGATTTGCGCCGCCCGCTCGCGCGTGCGCTCGGCAACGCAGCTCGATCCCCAAGCGATATCAGTAAATACATGACGATGCGCATTTTTCAGTCCAATGAGGTAATAACCGCCGTCGCTCGCGGGGCCGAGCACCATGCGATCGTCGGGCCGCCGCAACCATTCCATCGCATTCATCAGAAATACCGAAGGCAAGGTCGGACTGTCACCGTTCACGAGGATAACGCAGTCATGGCCCGCCGCCAGCAAGTCGCGTGTGGCACCGTAGAGAACATTTCCCAGTACGGCATCGGAATGGAGCAAAAGTCCGAAGGACGGCGGCAATACGCGGCGCAAATGCTCTTCGGCTCCGGCCGGCGCATAGATGCCATATCCCTTGCGTCGAAGATTCTCCGGCACGGTTTCAATCGCCGCCGCGACGTCGCGAAGAAAGCAGGCGGACAATCCCGCCGCAGTTTCCATCCCGATCGCCGTCGCAAGTCGCGTCTTGGCGCGGCCCGGTTGCGGCGCCTTGCAGATGATTCCGATCGCTGCCGATGTCGTCATTGCGCAAACCCTAAAATTACCGGCACGTTACCTGGACTGGTGCTTAATACAATT
>JACQTM010000018.1 GCA_016210825.1 Hyphomicrobiales bacterium | reverse complement strand
GAAATTGCCAAGAATCTTATACTTGACGCCACCTATCGGTAGATGGCGCATCGGTTGGCTGGAAATTGAGTTTAACGCGGCGTTTGCGGATTCCACTAGGGTTGTAGACGGCTTAACCATCGCACTTTCGGACCATTTGCCAAGAACGGCAGGAGGTCGGTATCGCGGACCGCTTCACTGTCGGGACCGGGCTTTGACACTCGCGCAACGAACAACAAACGGCGCACAGACGCATCATCCGGCGCCGATTTCCACGATCGCGGCGGAACCAGCCGCGAAGCCGCACGCGGCGGTTCAGGGATGGAAGGGCTGTGACATCGCAACGCTGTGTCAATCGTCGGACCTGGGCGCGATCTACAATACTTGGATGTTGCTTGCGACCGGCAATTTGCCGCGCTTGAACGAGGTTATGGCAAACGAACAATTTGCGATGCTTGGCAATACGGCGCTGCTCTTGAAGTTACCGCATTATCTCCTGTTCGTGCACCACGGCGCGGCGATGGCCTTGATGATAGGCCGGCAATTCACCGGCGTTCTCCATTAGGAAATCAAGGGCGTGGTCGCGCGCGAAATCGAACCGATATACAATTCCTGCATCGCAGACATTGAGCCGGTATACATCCGCTACATTTCACAACATTCTCAACAACATTTTTGCATCGAACAAATCGCAGTTCCGCTCGCCGGCGATGAAGGGCGCGCGCCGGCCTTTATTTTTTATTCGCAGCGCGCCGATGGATGACAAGGTCGATATCCTGAAAGCGATCTTCGACCGCTCCCCGATCGGTATGATTGCGACCACAGCCTCATATTCCAGCGACGGCAAACCGCAGGACGGCCGCATTCCGCCACTCCGGTGCTAGAGGGCGCCCGTGGCGGTGATGTGCAGCACGATCCCGATCGCGGTGATACCGAACGCCACGGCGGCAAGTGGTAGAAGAATTTCAATCGCCGCTTCCGCGCCCTTGAACCGGCCCTGCCATGTATCGAAATCGCCTGATGCCCAATCGCGAAACGTCTCGCCTTTACCTCGTAACGCGTCGGAATTTTGAGATTTTCGCCAAATCAGCCAAAGGGCAAACGGAATGGCGATGGCCATGAGCATCAAGACCGACACCATTGTGAGCATCAGCTCCATCTGACTGCCGGCGCCGAACAGGATCCACGCTGCCACAACGAACCACAGCGCAAGGCCGGTGGCTGCCCAATAGACGAATGGATGCAGGCTATCGGAACTCGGACGATGGTAAATAACCAATTCTCTCGTCATCGCAGCCTCCTTCGACATGACCGGGAGATGCGGCGGAATCAATCGCCATTCAATTGGCGCATTTATCGCAGACCGCGCTCGGCGCGTTCTCGCGCAGCATTTTCCCATATTGTGATAACGCGCAATTTCACGGCGCTGTTGCATTAAATGTGGTTCATTTAATGTGGTGTGAGCGCGACAACATGGGTTCGCTCAGGCCGCCTTCTTGTGCTCACCATAACCATCATCGTAGCACTCGAAGAGCAACAAGGGATGCACTAATGTTGCCGCGTTTTGGCCGCATGACGAAGTCTTGGCGAGGACAGAACTGATGCACATCGATGAGCGCGGTCTTGCGCTAACAACCGCGAGCGCTGCCGCGGCTGAGGCATTTAATGCCGCCGTTCGCGATTACCTCGATTACCGGCTCTCAGCCGGCGAGCGCGTGAAATCCGCGTTGGCGGCTGATCCGGCCTTCGTGATGGGACTGTGCTTGCGCGGCTATTTCATGCTGTTGATCGGCTCGAATGCTACCTTACCCGCTGCAAAAAAGGCACTGGAGCAAGCGAAGACTCACGCTGAATCGGCCACGCGTCGCGAAGCCATGCACGTCACGGCGCTTAGTGCATGGTGTGACGCAGACACACGGCGAGCTTGCGACGTTTGGGAACAGATCATCGCCGAGTTTCCAACCGATCTGCTGGCGCTGCGTCTCCACCACTTCTCAAGCTTCTGGCTCGGCGAAAGCCGCGCGTTGCGCGACTTGCCTGCCGCGGCGTCGATCGCGTGGAACGAAGACATGCCGGGCTATGGCAATGTGCTTGGAATGTTGTCTTTCGGGCTCGAGGAATGCGGCGAATATACCGAGGCGGAAACGACCGGCCGTCGCGCCGTCGAGTTCGATCCGGAGGATTTGTGGGCCGTGCATGCGGTCGCGCACGTGCTGGAAATGCAGGGCAGGCTCAAGGACGGGATGGCCTGGCTCGGTCAGCCCACGGGGACGTGGGCGGACCGCAACCCGTTCAAAGATCACCTGTGGTGGCATACCGCGATGTTTCCGCTGGAAGCCGGCGACTACGAACGGGTGCTTGCGCTCTATGACGCTGAAATTAAAGTAGACGAAAACGGGTTCTATCTCGATGTGCAAAACGCGGCCTCGCTGCTGTTGCGGCTGGAATTTTGCGGCGTGGATGTCGGCGACCGCTGGCAACTGTTGGCCGAAGTGGCGGCGAGCCGCATCGATGATCACGTGCTTGGTTTTACCGACGCCCATTTCATGATGGCACTGGCGCAAGCCAACCGTCGCGATGATGCGGAAAAGCTATTGGGCTCACTGCGCGGCTTTTCCGCCAGCGCGAATGGCAACACCGCAGTGGGGGTCGCGGGGCCGCTGACTTTACCAATCTGCGAGGCGTTGCTTGCATTTTCTGAGAAGAAATTCGACCTTGCCGTCGATTTGCTCCTACCGCTGCGATACCGATGGCAAGGCCTTGGCGCGAGCCACGCGCAACGCGATATCTTCAGTCAAGTTCTGATCGAAGCGGCGATCGGAGCCGGACGCATGCCGCTTGCCCGGCATTTGTTGGCGCAGCGCACCGCACTCAAGCCAAACAGCTGCTATACATGGCAACGTTATGCCGGCGTATTGGAGCATTTCGGTGAGCAGGAGAATGCAGCGAAGGCGCGAAAACGGGCGATACCGGTGATTGAAGTCCAATGATACGGAATTCGATGCGCAGGAATTTCATCGGTGAGGGTATTTTCCGTATCGTGGTTGCGTCCGCCGCGGCCATGATCGCCGGCTGTTCGATCAATACCGATGAGGTGGCGACGTCCTTTGTCGCGCCGGGGAAATACGAACTTTATTCTTGTCAGCAAATTCAGCAATTGATCCGTGAACGGGCGGCGCAAGCACAGAAACTGCAGGATCTTACTGATCAGGCCAAACGCAGCCCTGGCGGCGACGTTGCAGCGACACTCGCATATGGCACCGATTACGCCATGGCCTATGGCGAAATGCGAGTTTTGCAGGACGCGTCAATTCGCAAGAATTGCGACGATCGCTCGCGATCGATCAGCGAACGTTCGATGTGGTGACCACACTGGCCAGTAATACTGGCCGGAGTTGTGGATCGCAGCGCTATCGCTCGTATTCGGTTAGTTGTTATTTGCGTTGGCGGTGGCTGATGGGGGATGGCGCAAACGTCCCGAAGTGAGGCAGAAT
>JACQTM010000175.1 GCA_016210825.1 Hyphomicrobiales bacterium | reverse complement strand
GATCCTCGCCCGCGCCGCCCAGCTTGATAGGAATATTTTCACGTGAAACATTTTCCAGCGCGATCGCCAAAAACCCATTCGATCTTTTTTCGTCAACCTTCAGCGCCTATATTCATGGGTGCCGGCGCAAGCCGGCTATGGCGATAAATGGCCGTCGTAATAAACCTTTCGGACCCGGGGGCAGTACCCGGCGCCTCCACCCAAGCCCGGCGGGAACGGGTTTCGGCGGGGGCGAAATAGGATCGACGAGGGCGTAAAGGACGTGCTTTTGCCCGGGATGGTTCCGGCGTTATCGGGCCAATTCATAGTTGCCAACGACAACTATGCTCCGGTTGCTCAGGCTGCGTAACGCAGTTTGAAAGACCGATCTAAAGCCCTGCCGGGTTAAGCTCCGGCAGGCGGGGTCCGGAGGCACCTGGCAACAGAAGCCTCCACTTTCATGTCCGGTGCGGTGTTAATGTGCGGGGTGCGGGCTGATTTTCGCCGTCCCGCGCTTTATCATGCGTGAACGATTCTGGGATTGCCGCGATGGCCGTCGACCACATCCGCTACGACATGCTGACGCAAACGGCCTTGCGTGGGGTCGTGCGCAAGGTGCTGTCCGATGCCGCCAAGCAAGGGCTGCCGGGCGAGCATCATTTTTACATCTCCTTTGACACCCGGGCCGACGGCGCGAAGCTGTCGCCGCGCTTGCGCGAGCAATATCCGCAGGAAATGACCATCATCCTGCAGCACCAGTTCTGGGATCTTGCCGTGCACGATGACGCATTCGAGGTCGGGCTGTCGTTTGGTGGCGTCGCGGAAAAGCTCGTCGTGCCGTTCGATGCGATCAAGGGTTTCTTCGATCCGTCGGTGCAATTCGGCCTGCAATTCGAGACGGTCGAGGACGCCGAAAGCGAACCGGCAAACGAGTCGTCCGCAACGGCGGCCGCGCCGGAAAAATCCGTGAAATCCAAGCGCCTGGAACCCGCGGCCAAGAAAACCGGGGACGCGCCGCCCCGATCTGCGCCGGCTGCGAACGAACGCGCGCCGAAGGCGGTCAATGCCGCCGATAACGAACCGGATCCAGATAGCCCCAAGGGCGGCGCCGAGGTCGTGCGGCTCGACCGGTTCCGGAAGAAATAAGTACGCAACCTTGGCTATGATGCATGCGACGCCGCCGGCGCGGCGCACGCGCCACTGCGAGGATGGTCATGGCCAGGAATCGTTTAAAGAAACGCTCGAAGGAGCGTTTGAAAAAGCCCCAGGGCACCCGCATCGAAAGCGACGCCTTCGGACCGATCCGCATTCCGGGCGACCGGCTTTGGGGCGCCCAGACTGGGCGCGCGCTACGAAATTTTCACATCGGCAGCGAGCACATGCCGCTGCCGATCATCCATGCGCTCGGCATCATCAAGCGCGCGGCGGCGGAGGTCAACCGCAGCCTCGGCTCGCTCGATGCGCGGCGCGCCAACGCCATCATTCAGGTTGCGCGCGAAATCGCCGAAGGCAGGCTTGACGATCATTTCCCGCTGCCGGTGTGGCAAACGGGTTCCGGCACGCAAACCAACATGAACGTCAACGAGGTGATCGCTAACCGCGCCAATCTGCGGCTCGGGGCTAAGCTCGGCGCGAAATCACCGGTGCACCCGAACGATCACGTCAACATGAGCCAGTCATCGAACGACTCGATCCCGACGGCGATGCACATTGCGGCGGTAACTGAGATCACCGCAGCACTGCTCCCGGCGCTAAAAGTTTTGCACGCCGCGCTCGACCGCAAGGCGCGGGAATTTTCCGCCATCATCAAGATCGGCCGCACACACACGATGGATGCGACACCGATGACACTGGGGCAGGAATTCTCCGGCTATGCGGCGCAGGTGCAGTCGGCGAGCGTGCGCATCAGGGATGCAATGCGCCATCTCTATCCGCTGGCGCAAGGCGGGACCGCGATTGGCACCGGCTTGAACGCGCATCCGCAGTTCGCCAAGGCCTTCGCGCGGCGCGTAGCCACGACCACAAAACTGCCGTTCACGAGCGCGGCTAATAAATTCGAGGTGATGGCGGCGCACGACGCTATCGTGTTCGTACACGGCGCGTTGGCGGCGCTCGCAACCGCACTGTTTAAGATCGCAAATGATATCCGCCTGCTCGGCTCCGGCCCGCGCTCGGGTTTAAGCGAATTAGTCCTGCCGTCAAACGAACTCGGCTCTTCGATCATGCCGGGCAAGACCAATCCGACCCAGAGCGAGGCAATGACCATGGTGTGCTGCCAAGTCTTCGGTAATCACACGACGATTACAGTAGCGGCGAGCCAGGGGCACTTCGAACTCAACGTCTATAAGCCGGTGCTCGCGCATTGCATGCTGCAATCGATCCGCCTGCTCGCGGATGCATCGCGTTCGTTCACCGACAATTGCGTCACCGGCGTCCGCGCCGACAAAAAACGCATTGCCGAATTGATGGAGCGTTCGCTGATGCTGGTCACCGCGCTGTCGCCCGTGATCGGCTACGACAAAGCGGCGCAGATCGCCAAGGCCGCGCACAGAAACGGCACCACGTTGCGCGCAGAAGCGATCCGCTTAGGCTTCGTCACAGCTGACCAATTCGACCGTTTCGTCCGCCCGGAAAAAATGGTGCGCCCCAGTACGCCGCGCTAAGGATGCATGAGAATGCGAAAATCAATGCGCAATTGACTTAAGGTATCTGAATACTATCATCATCATAAGTTGTTGTTGTAATATTTTGCCATTTCTAGTAGATTATCGTTCACGTGACATTCCGTTTTTTAACGCCGCCGCGACGTGACATTCGGCAGTTTTACTATCTTGCCACGTTGCATCGGCTCCTTAAGTGCGACGATTAAGACGTAAAGTAACGAACGGAGAAATCTCGGCCCGACACGAACAGTTCAGGAAGGGATCGATGAAATCGCCGGTGGTGAAACGCTCGATCATCGTTGCAGGCCATAAGACCAGCGTCAGTCTTGAGGATGCGTTCTGGAAGGGCCTGAAGGAGATCGCACTTCGGCGCAGTGTTACGTTGTCCGAGCTCGTCGCGACCATCGATTCCCAGCGCAGCTTCGGCAACCTATCGTCGGCCATACGCCTTTTCGTGCTCGACCATTACCGCGCGCAGCCGAATGACCCCTATCCACGTCACGACATGATGCGAGTACGCGCCGCGTCATAGGTCTGGCCAACGGGCAACCGAGGCTTCACGGACTATCGAGCGATATCGGCGGGACGCGGCGATTCAACCGCCGCGTGAGGCCGTCCCGTTTGGGTCGGTGTGTTATCGGAGCGCGATTGCGATTTTCTCCCGGGCGCCGGCAAAATCTCAATTGGGGGCGGCAATGCCGGCGCCGCACTCGGTGCGCCGGTGCGCTCGGGCTTACGCCGCTCTGCTTCGATTTCCCGCAGCTTTTTCGATTGCTGATCGACCGAACGCAACGCAAGCCAGCTCACAAGCGCCGACACGTCATGGGAGACAATCGGCGCGGAATAAGGACCTTTGAGCGCAATGGCAATTTCGGGGTGCCCAGGTGTGACGCTTGAGGCTTTCGGTCCGGACAACAGGATGCGTGCGTCGACCGTGCCTTGAGTGAGATCGAAACCACCATTGACAGTAATGTCGGCGCCCTCCCCACGCGCAACGATGGTACTCAATCGTGCCTGCCCGGCGGCAACGGTAATGGCGGTTTCGGCATGCGCCACGGCAAGACTACCGGACGCGAGCGCGGGCGCAACGATGTCGCGAACCTTTGCGAGATCGACCGCGAGACCTTGATCGGCCATCTTCGTCGCAGCGGCGAATGCCTTCGGATCAAGTCCGGCGATCTGCGCGCCTTCAAGGCTCACCGAGCCGGTGCCGCCGAGCGAACCGATCAATGCTCTTGGGCTCGGGCCTGTCCCATCGAGTTCCAACTGCAGTCCGATCCGTCCGGCGATGGGCGGACGCTGCCCGCCGACGACGACTAGCGCAGCATCGGCGCCGGTCAGCGTGATCGCCGTGCGCGCGGAAATGCCCTCGCCTTCCTTACGCAAGATAAGGGTGCCATTGAACCGGCCACCGGAAATGCCGCCTTCGATTCCTTCCAACACGATTTCCGATTTTGCGAAACGCAACCGGCCGTTCAAATTACTTGCGACAAGACTTGGCGTCAGGGCGGCGCGCGCACTTGAAATATCGATACTCCCGCTGAGGTCGGGGAAAAAGCTCGGATGAAATGGCGCGTTTGG
Source organism: Hyphomicrobiales bacterium (assembly GCA_016210825.1). Classification (GTDB taxonomy): domain Bacteria; phylum Pseudomonadota; class Alphaproteobacteria; order Rhizobiales; family Xanthobacteraceae; genus JACQTM01. The sequence continues at coordinate 119 of JACQTM010000175.1, read as the reverse complement.
CCAAGGCCCGGCTTCGCCGGGCGGCGATGCCGGCATTCCGGCTACGGCCGCAATCGCGGCGCTTATATCGACGCTATCAATCTCGATCCGCCCATCGATGCGCGCCGGCGTCGTGAGAT
>JACQTM010000185.1 GCA_016210825.1 Hyphomicrobiales bacterium | reverse complement strand
GCCCATCCTGCCCTGTTCTGACCGACGAGCTTTTGTTTGCCTTCGCTGGCCGTCTTTCCTATCAATGCCGCCATGACCAAGCCACCCGCAGCACCCGCGCTGGACGATCTGCGCAAAGAGATCGACCGTATCGACGAGGCGATGCACCAGCTCCTGATGCAGCGCGGCGAGATCATCGACCGGCTGATTTCGGTCAAGAAGAGCCAGGAGACCGGCTCGGCGTTCCGCCCGGTGCGCGAGGCCGAGATGATGCGCCGTCTGGTCAAGCGGCACAAAGGAATCCTGCCGCTCGACACCGCCGAGAGCATCTGGCGCGTCATCATATCGACCTTCACCTATGTGCAAGCGCCGTTTTCCGTGCATGCCGACCTGTCGGCGGGCGACGCCTTGATGCGGGATTCCGCCCGCTTCCATTTCGGCTTCACCGTGCCGTTTGTGCCGCACATGAGCGCCGCCGGCGTTGTCGAAGCAGTCGCGAAATCGAAGGGCGATCTTGGCCTCGTTCCCGCCACAGCCGTCGCGGGCGCGGGCGCCTGGTGGACGATGCTCGAGGACGCAGCTGCGCCGAAGATCATCGCGCGGCTGCCATTCGTCGAGCGCGCCGATCACCCGGCGGCGCTACCCGTCTTTGCGGTGTCGCGGCCGGCGTCCGATGCCATGGTCACCGAGGTGGAGGTCTGGAGCGTCACAGTCGCCGGCTGGAATGCGGCGGTCGCCCGCGCGCTCGCACCGATCGCTGAGGTGATCGCCGTACCGCACGGAACCTTCGACGGCGCGGCGCTGCTGATTTCGCCGCCGCCGGACAAGCCGATCGCCGCGATTGTCGAGGTCATGGTTAAGTCCGGCGCCTCGGTGCGTTCCTCGGCTCTCGTCGGCAGCCATGCGACCCGCTATACGGTCACGGCCGGCGGCGCGCGGCCAGTTCAAACTGTGCGCTGAATATTTCTCATTTTCACCTCCCCCCTTGGGGGGGCGGTCGGCGCGCGAAGCGAGCCGGGTGGGGGTAATCGACAAACAATGAGTACGTATCTTAATACCCCTCCCCAACCCTCCCCCGCAGGGGGGGAGGGAGAAATGGAAAATTAGATGTCCGCTGCACTGCGCCCCGAACCGCGTCCCGGCGTGCTTGCCATCAAGGCCTATGTGCCCGGCAAGAGCACGGCGCCGACGGCGAAGGTTTACAAGCTTTCCTCCAACGAGACGCCGCTCGGACCAAGTCCGAAGGCGCTCGCGGCTTATCGCGCGACGGCTGATCATCTGCAGGATTACCCGGACGGTTCGGCATCGGATCTGCGCGAAGCCATCGGCAGGGCGTTCGGCCTCGATCCCGCGCGCATCGTCTGCGGGGCGGGCTCCGACGATCTGCTCAACCTGCTCGCGCGCGCCTATCTCGCCGACGGCGACGAAGCAATCCACACCAAACATGCCTTCCTGGTCTATCCGATCGCGACGCTTGGCACCGGCGCCAAGCCCGTCGCCGTGCCGGAAACAAATTACACCGCGAACGTGGACGCGATCCTTAAGGTGGTGACGGCGAAGACCAAGATCGTTTTTCTCGCAAATCCGAACAATCCGACGGGAACCTATGTATCCTTCGACGAGGTCAAACGCTTACACCGCGCGCTGCCGCCGCATGTGTTGCTCGTGCTCGATGCGGCCTATGCCGAATATGTGCGCCGGAACGATTATGAATCGGGGATCGAACTCGTAGCGACGAACGACAACGTCGTCATGTGCCGCACGTTTTCGAAAATCTACGGACTCGCGGCGCTGCGCCTCGGCTGGCTCTATGGCCCCGCACACGTGGTCGATGCGATCAACCGAATTCGCGGGCCGTTTAACGTCAACGCACCGGCGATCGCCGCGGGTGTCGCCGCGCTGTCCGACCCGGCGCACACGGAGACCGCGCGCATCCATAACGAGCGCTGGCTTGGCTGGCTGACCGAGGAGATCGGCAAACTTGGTTTGCAGGTGACGCCGAGCGTCGCCAATTTCGTGCTCATCCATTTCCAGGACACACCGGGACGCACTGCCAAGGACGCCGACAAGCTCCTCACAACACGCGGCCTCGTGCTGCGCCGGGTTGAGGCTTATCACCTTCCCAATGCGCTCCGCATGTCCGTGGGAACCGAGGAAGCCAATCGGCTCGTGGTCAAGACGCTAGCCGAATTCATGGGCAAGGCGTGAGCAAGGATGCCCCCATTTTCGAGTGCCTGGCGCTGATCGGGACCGGCCTGATCGGCTCCTCGATCGCACGCGCCGCGCGCGAATCGGGCGCGGTGAAAACCATCGTCGCCACCGCGCGCTCGGAGACCACGCGCCGCCGAGTCGCCGAGCTGCGCCTTGCCGACAAGGTCGCCGATACCAACGCCGCCGCAGTCGAGGACGCCGATCTCGTGATTGTATGCATCCCGGTCGGACAGAGCGGCGCGGCCGCGAAAGACATCGGCGCGCATCTTAAGCCCGGCGCCGTTATCTCCGACGTTGGATCGGTCAAGTCGGCCGTTGTCGCCGACATGGCGCCACACCTGCCGAAGGGCGTGCATTTCATTCCCGCCCATCCGGTTGCGGGAACCGAGCATTCCGGCCCGGATGCGGGCTTCGCCGAACTCTTCGTCAATCGCTGGTGCATCCTCACACCGCCGGAAGGAACTGATCGCGACGCAGTCGCGCGGCTTGCCGCGTTTTGGCGCAGGCTCGGCGCCAATGTGGACTCCATGTCGCCCGAGCACCACGATCTCGTGCTCGCGATCACGAGTCACCTGCCGCACCTGATCGCTTACACCATCGTCGGCACCGCAGACGAGTTCAGCAACGTGACTCGCTCGGAGGTGTTGCAATTTTCCGCTGGCGGCTTTCGCGATTTTACGCGCATCGCCGCGTCCGATCCCACGATGTGGCGCGACGTCTTCCTCACCAACAAGGACGCCGTGCTGGAGATGCTCGGGCGCTTCAACGAGGATTTGTCGGTGCTTACGCGTGCCATCCGCAATGGCGAAGGCGAGAAGTTGTTCGAACATTTCGCCCACACGCGCGCGATCCGGCGCGGCATCGTCGAGATCGGCCAGGATTCGGCGGCACCCGATTTCGGACGTCCGCATGCGCGGCTGCCCGACGCACCGCTGCCGCGGCCCTACGCCTCGAACGACGATTAAAACAGCGGCGGCGTCTGGCCGAGCGAAAGCGGGCCGAGCGAGACGGCGCCGTCGGTAAATCGCAACGGCAGCTTCACCGCGCGGCGGCCGTCGATTTCCGCCGGCTGGCCGAGCAGATTGACACCTGCCGCGATCCCGACACCCGCCTTCTCCCGGGCAACCGCGCCGAGCCCCGGAGAGAGGCGATCGAGCGCTGCGCCGATCTTGTCGACCGTGCCGCCGGGCGGTGCAAGACGATCGACACCCAGCGCAACCAGCACCTTTTCGAGCCCAACTGTGGTAACCCGCAATTCGCCATCGAGCCGGCCCGAGGACGTCAAGCCGAGCGAGCCGGTCGCCACGGCAATGGCTTCGCCCTGGCTGACGCGTGCACTGGTGACGTCGATCCGTCCTCCGGCTGCCTGCAATTCGCGAAGGCGCGCGGTGAAAAGTTTCGGCGACAGATCCGTCAATCCGCGCCAAGTCGTCGCGATCTCAGCATCGACCGGCTCGGCGAGCAGCGGATGCAGTGTTGGTGCGATGGTGGCAACTGCACGCAGCGCCACGTCGAGAACCGGATGATCCGATGGGGACCCCCCGATGACGCGCGCGTGCAACTCGATCCGCTTGCCGCGCAAGATATTCTGCCTACCATTGGCCTCAGTGCGATCGAGCACGGGATCGTCAAAGACGATCGATATGCGCTCGGGTGCGCGCGGGCGACCGCTCACGGAAGTTTGCGCCAGCGACCAATTGGCAAGCATGCTTGCGGGCTGCCCCGGCGCGCCGATGCTCATCGGGCCGGCAAACTCGCTGAGCAGCAGGGTCGGCTGATAGACCTGCGCGGCGATGACCAGATCGCCGGTCTTAATTGAGAGCGGCGGCTGCAGGTTTTGCAGCTCCGCGTGGGCGTCGCGGCAGCGCACCTCGATACGGAAGGGATAGCCGCCGAGCGATTGCGACCCGCAAGTATAGACGCGGCCAAGGCTCGCCTCGCGGGCAAGCCAGGCGGCAATGCGCTTTTCGGCCATCGACGCCGACGACTACCAGAACGCGCTCCAGGCGACGGCAAGTAGTGCAACGATGACGAGCGGAATGACGAACGGTATAAATCGGCGCCGGCGCGGGCGATTGTAGACGGGATCGTACATCGGCGCGATCTTTGCTGTGGGGTTAAACCTTGTGAAGCGGTCGATTACGGCCTTTCGAAGGAACGCGAAGTACGGGCCTACGGCGCCCGGAGTTGCACCGAAGAACTTGTCCTGATACCCGAGCGCGTTTCGCACACCAAGTCCCAATGCCGCCCCAGGTCGCAAAAGCCGAATTCGAGCATGCCGTCGAAGACCTCTGGGTTTTCGGCTATGGCTCGCTGATGTGGCGGCCAGGATTCGAATTCGTCGAGCAGATGCCCGCGCGCGTCATCGGTCTGCACCGGTCGCTTTGCGTCTACTCATTTATCCATCGCGGCACGCCCGAACGGCCCGGCCTCGTGCTCGGTCTCGACCGCGGAGGTGCTTGCCGTGGAATCGCCTTCCGGGTTGCCGCGGCCACGCGCGAAGCAACGATCACGTATCTGCGCGGACGCGAACAGGGTACTCATGTTTATCTCGAAACGATGCGCGGAGTGATGCTTGTCGGCAAGCCGGAGCGACGCGTGGACGCGCTCTGCTACGTGGTCGATCGCGGCCACCGGCAATATGCCGGACGCCTCACGATTGATGAGCAGCTTCACCTCATTCGTCAGGCGCACGGCCAATCCGGCGCCAATCGCGATTACGTGCTCGCCACAGTGGCGGCGCTGGAAGCGCTCGGTTGCCGCGATGCCGAGTTGCACACACTCGCCGAGCGGCTCAACGGCCCGCACGAGCGGCCGGCGCCCATCGTGTGAGCCTTTAATCAGCCATTGCTTTAGGAAACGGCGCTTTGCTCTTTTTCGATGCTTGCGGCGGTGCGCCCGAGTTTTTGCTCGGCCTCGGCGATCAGCCTTGCGGTCGCTGCTTCGGTGACTTGCTGCAGGTGGCTGAAGAAGGCCTGCTTGTCGAGACCCGGGAGAATTGGATCGAGGATCTCCACTACCACCGTACCGGGATAGCGCAGGAAAGCACGGCGGCGCCAGAACATTCCGGAATTAAGTGCGATCGGCAGGCATGGCACACCGATCTCGGCATAGAGATGGGCGACGCCGAACTTGTATTTCGGTTCCGCGCCGGGTGGCCGCCGCGTGCCTTCGGGAAAAATAATGAGCTGACGGCCACGCCTAATCTCGATGCGGGCAAGATCGGTCATGTCGGCGAGCGCCTGCGAGCCCGCGCCGCGATCGACCGGGATCATCCTACCCTTCCAGGTGAGCCAGCCAAAAAGCGGAATCCATTGCAATTCGCGTTTGAGGATGAAGGTCGGGTTCGCGAAGAGCGGAAGGAGGGCGAATGTTTCCAAGGCCGATTGGTGCTTCGAGGCAACAATCAGCGGGCCTTGTGGGATTTTTTCCAAGCCGCGAAATTCGACCCGGATTCCGCAGATAACGCGCAGCAGCCATAAATTCGTGCGACCCCAGGATTTCGCGATCTCAACGGCGCCCCAGTACGGCATGAAGAACGTCGGCACGCCGCCCAACACGTGCACCACGACGTTGAGATAGAATAACAGATTGAAGACGACTGAGCGGATGAGGATGTTCACGGGTCAATTCCGGTAGCGGACACGAGATGCAATTCTACGACACGATGCAGCTGGCAAGAACAATGATTTCCCGTGAATTTTTTGCGGAGCTGTACAGACGGCTCATCGCACCGCCCGCAACCGCGCTGCTGTCGAACCGCATGCGAAATTGCGCAAGCACGTATTTGAGATATTCTGATATCAGAAGTCGGGCCGTGGCTTCGCTCGACCACCACGTGTCGGTGCGTTGTTTCTCGGTCACCACCGGATAAGGAATGAGCACGACATCGGGGAGCTGGTGCGCAAGTTCCGCCATTGCGCGCGGCATGTGATAATTGGACGTCACGACGATCAGCGAACGAAAGCCGCGATCCTTGACCCATCGCCGGGTTTCAGTCGCGTTGCCCTCGGTATTGACGGCGGAGCGATCGAGATCGACGCAGCAGGATAGAATCTTGTCGTGCTCGGGGAGTAGGCGGGATATCTCGCGTTGGCTGGTGGTGCGGTGAACGCCGGTGATCAGCAGACGCTGTCCGCGCCCGGAGGACAAAAGCTCGACGGCGTCCGTGATGCGCGAGGCTCCCCCGGTCAGCACGACAATGCCATCGGCATTGCTGTTAAGCTTCACCTCGTTCGCTGGCACATACCAAATGAACCAGGCGAAGCCGATCACCAGCAGCGTCAACGGCAACACAATGAAAATCAGTCCGAGCCGGCGCACGAGGCGCAGGACCAGTGGGCGCGACGATCCGCTCCCAAGTTGCGGCGAGCGGCCGTTACCCTGCTTCGATTCCGAACCGGTGACCAGCATCGGTTCCACCCCTGCGAATCATACCGCGAAATTCGGCCGCGGCATGGCGGCCGGCGGATATTAGACCGTTTTCAGGGTTTGGTTGACGGTACGGCGCGAGGTCATTGCTGTCACGACAGCGATTAGGACGACCTGCAGCACGATGGCGGAATAGCCCCATACCCCTATCGAAAAGCTGCCAAACAGGGCGGCAACCTGATCGGCCCCGGCAGTGCCGAGAAACCAGTTGGTAATGAATCCCGCGCTCACGAAGAGCAGGATCGCGAGGCCGCCCCCGATAGCACCGCCCTTCAATCCGAGTACGAGAAAATGCCGTTGAAATTGGTCGGCGATGAAGGCGTCCCGCGCACCGATGAAGTGCAGAACCTCGACGATCGGGCGATTGGCCGCCATGGCGCCACGCGTGGCGAAAGTCACCGACAGCACGGTCGCGACAAGCATGAGGATAAGAACAATGGCGCCGCCGATCACCGCGGTACCGGCCATAGTGCGCATGCGTTCGATCCAGCCGCGATGATCATCGAGGGCGGCGCCGGTGACGCGCTCAGTCAGCGTCTTTTGCAATTGTGCGAGATTCGGCACCGCACCGGGGGCGATCTTGACCACGATAACCCGCGGCACCGGCAAATCCTCAAGCGCCAGGCCCGAGCCGAGCCAGGGCTCGAGCAGGCGTGCGGATTCTTCCCGCGTAAAGGGCCGCACTTCCGAAATTCCGGCGAAGGCGCGGGCTACGTTGACGGCATTCTCCACTTCGACATCGATATCGCGACCGCTCACCGGGCGCACCTGAATCGTTACCTCACGCGCGACGTCCGCCTGCCATTCTCCCGCCGCCGCATAGATTAGCATCACCGCGCCGGTGGTTAGTGAGGCGAGAAAAGTCATGATGGCAACGACCGCGACCAGCGCCCGCCCGCCGATCGAATCCCGCGGTACGATTGGCGTCTCGGTGACCGGCATTGGCCCGCCCGACATTCGCTGCGGTCCGCGCATTTGTCTGTCGTAATGATCGTCCGCCATGGTCGCGTCACTCGTAAACATGCAGCCGGCCCTCGTGCAGCACGAGCCGGCGGGCGTCATACTGGTCCATCAGGGCGATATCATGGGTGGCGATTACGACCGACGTTCCTGATTTATTGAGTTCGACGAACAGGCGCAGAAGCCTTTGCGCCAAATTGGGATCGACGTTGCCCGTCGGCTCGTCGGCAAGCAGTAATTGCGGCCGCGCAATCACCGCGCGCGCGATCGCCGCGCGCTGCTTCTCGCCCCCCGACAGTACCGGCGGCAGTGCACCCATGCGTTCGCCGAGACCGACCCATTGCAGTAATTCGACGACTTCGTGCCGGTAGCTGTCCTCGTCGCGGCCCATGACACGAAATGGCAGCGAAACGTTCTCGTATGTTGTCATGTGATCGAGCAATCGGAAATCCTGGAACACGATGCCGATGCGCCGTCGTAGCAGCGACAACGCATCCTTTGGCAGCATTGCGACGTCATGACCAAACAGCGTGACCAGGCCACGCGACGGCTTGATCGACAGAAACAGAAGCCGCAGCAGCGATGTCTTGCCAGCGCCTGACGGCCCGGTAAGAAACTGGAAAGAATGGGGGTCGATGCGAAACGTCAGATCGCGCAGGACCTCGGGGCCCAGGCCGTAGCGCAAACCGACATTCTCGAAACGGACCACGCCCCACCCCAATACGGTTAAAACCCGGACGTTCGCTTGTCCCGCCGCAAGCGGCGGACATTCGGCCAAAGCCCGGGAGGGGCCGAATTTACAGGAATGACGCCCTTGGGCCAGAGGCGACCGGCATGGTTTCCTATCCGTTAACGGACCGCTGCTAGTCTCCAGGCCGGAGCTTCCGACAGACGAATCGACGATGCAGATCGCCTGCCCGAATTGCGCAACTTCATACCGCGTCGTGCCGTCCGCGCTTGGCAAGGACGGGCGCTCGGTACGCTGCGTGCGTTGCCTAACCGTCTGGTTCGCGCAAGCGCCCGAGCCCGAATTGGTGACGGTTGGGCCCATTGACGCACCCGTTTCCGTGGTCCATCGCGAAGAGGTCGTCGAAGACCAGCCCATATCGCCGCCAATGCCGTTGTCGATCGATGCGACACCGCCGGATGCGCCCGCCGACGAACTGGCAGCGCCTTCGGTTGGCGAGGAGCAGACAGCCGATCACGCGCCGGCCGGCGACATGAACACGGGCGATGGCGATGCCATCTCGGGCGAGGTGGAGGCGGCCGCGCCGGCTTTGGGCGAAGGCAATGAAGTCGAAGCGATCCCGATAACCGACACCGCGCTGCCCGTTACCGATGCGCCGCCGGTAGCGCCGCATGACGACCACGAACCGCCGAGCTTCTACGTTGGGACGGCCCCTGTTTTGGAAACCGCGGGAGATGGCGAGGTCGAAGGCTTCGCCGCCCGCCGTCTGCAGCGCCAGCGTATGCGCCGGCGCAATCCGTTCGCGTCGCCCGGACTGCCGGGCGTGCTCCTCATCCTCATTGGCCTGGTCGGCGGTCTTTTCATCTGGCGCAAAGACATTGTCCGTCTCGCCCCACAGACCGCGTCTTTCTATGCGGCAATCGGACTTGAAACCAATCTGCGCGGATTGACATTCGAAGCAATCAAGACCGTTAAGGAAACCCAGGACGGCATTCCTGTGCTCATCGTCGAAGGCAAGATCGTGAGCACCGCGTCGCGGCCGGTCGAAGTGCCGCGGATCAGGCTTGCCGTGCGCGCAAGCAGCGGCCATGAGCTTTATAGCTGGACGGCCTTGCCGAGCCGTTCGATTCTCGCGCCGGGTGATTCCCTGACGTTCGTATCCCGCCTCGCGTCGCCACCAGCCGAAAGCCGCGAGGTCATGGTCCGATTCTTCAACCGCCGCGACGTCGCGTCCGGCTCACGCTGAGTGAAATCATGGCACGCATCCTGCTCGCCGAAGACGAAGAATCGATCCGGGCGCTGATCGTTCGCGCGCTGACGCAAGACGGCCATGAGGTCATCTCAAGCGGCGATGGTGCCGAAGCGCTGGAGGTGCTCGGTCGCGACAAGGGCTGCTTCGATCTGCTACTGACCGACATCCAGATGCCGGTGATGGATGGAATCGCGCTGGCGCTGGCCGCGGGCCGCGATCATCCAAATCTCATCATTTTGCTGATGACCGGGTTCGCCGATCAACGCGAACGCGCGCATGGGCTCAACGCGCTGGTCCACGACGTCATTACCAAGCCGTTTTCACTGGCCGATATTCGTTCCGTGGTCGCGGGCGCGCTTACGATGCCGACGCGGCACTGAACCTTAGAAATCGCGTAGAAGCCGCTCGATATAATCGAGTTCGAGTTGCGGGCGCATGGTGTCGCCAAAGCGGCGGCGCAATTCCTCAAGAATGCGGCGCGCGCGCTGTACGTCAATCTCACCCGGCACTTTCACCGTAACGTCGTCCCCGTAATCGCGGCCGCGCAGTGGCCGGCCGAGCGGATCGGTCTCTTGCTGCGCGCGCGCGGGACCGGTACGGCCGGGCTGGCCCGGGCCCGGGCCCATGCCCGGCTGCTGCATGGATTGGGCAAGACCCTGCGCGCCCTTGCGCAGGGCTTCGAGCGCGCGACCTTGCGCGTCGACGGCACCCTCGGCATTGCCTTCGCCGAGCGATCCCTCGGCGTCGCCCATGGCTTCGCCAGCGCGACCAAGCGATTTCATTTCGTTCTGGCCTTGCTCGCCCCCGCCTTGATCCTGGCCAAGGCCGCGCTTGCGCAATTCCTCGAGCAGCTTGTTGAGCTGGTCGCGCAAGGCCTGCTGATCTTGGCGCAACTCGCCGAAATTCTGACCTTGCTGGCCATCCTGCCCGCGCTGTCCCTGCTGACCGCGCTGGCGCTCGCGGCGCATGTCCTGGCCTTGACGGAATGTACGGTCGCGCAATTGCTGCTGGCGGCGAATCATGTTGCCGAGTTCGTCGAGCGCCGACATCATGTCGTCGTCGTCCTCGCCGGGCATGCCGCCGGGACGCGCCGTCTGCAAGTTTTCCAGGATCGATCGCAGTTCGTCGAGCAACCGCCGCGCGGCATCCTTGGCGCCCGACCGCGCCAGGGTTTCCAGCCGGTCGATCATATTCTTGAGATCCTGCGGGCGAATATTGCGGGTGTTCTGATCGAGCGGGCGAGCGAGCTTTTGCGGGTTCTTGCGCAGCTCTTCTGCGAGCGCCTGCAGGAATTTGTCGAGCGCCGCGCGTAATTCATCCGTGAGGCGCTTGATTTCCTCCTCGCTCGCGCCGCGCTCCAACGCCTGGCGCAGGGCTTCCTGAGCCGCGCGCAAGGCAGCTTCCGCGTCGGATACATTGCCGTCCTCGATCGTGACCGCCATTGACCACAACCGGGCGACGACATCACGCAGGGCGTCGTCGGTTTTCGCGCGGGTTAATTGCCAATAGATCGCGCGCAGTCCGAGATAAATGCTGGCTTCGGGCGTGAACCGCTCCGGCGCGATTGAAAGCGCATCGAGGGCGGCGAGGACCCGTGGTGCTGCCTCGGCATCGAGCGCGAGATTTCGCCGCTGCTCGATCAAGGCGCGCGCCAGAGGCTTGACGAAGGTCCGCTCCGGCAGGCGCATTTCAAACGGCGATGACCGGCCTTCCTGCCCAGCCTCGTCATGGGCGACGAGGGTGAGTACGACATCGACACCGGCCCAAGGATGATCGCTCAGATCCTTAACGATCTGGCCGACGCCGTTGCGAGTGCGCTGTTGCGGCAGCGACAGGTTGAAATCGGGTGAACCGAAGAGCGGCCGCACTGTCTTGCCGTCGACACTATCATTCTTCCTGAGCGTGAAAATTGCTTGTGCTTCGACCACGCCGTAATCGTCTTCGACGGTGTAAACGAATTGCAGTGCACCACGTCCTTGCGGTTCGGGATCCTTGGCAAGTTCGATTTTCGGTGCACGATCCGGAATCGCAGTAAAGGACCATGCGATGCCTTCGCCGCCATAACCGCGTAGCGCAGCCTCACCTCGATCATCGATAACATATCGGCGCTCATGGGTACCGGACGGCACTTTAGTTAGACCTTCGTTCTTTTCCTCGCGTAATCCGCCCTTGACCGCAACATCGAGGTCACGTGTTCCGGTGCCGCGAATAACGAGGACGCTGCCGACGGGTACGGCGGCGACCGGTTGCGCGCGTGCCGCTTCCCCCGGCCGCAAACCTGGCAGGATCAGTGGCGGCCGCGCCGTATAGGCTGGTGGCGTCACCCAAGCATCGACGCGATAATTGAGCGTCGGCACGACACCGCTCCAATCGAAAGCTGTGGCGATCCGCCGGCCGCGATCGCCGCCGGCGTAGAAGAAGGTCGCAACCGCCAGCACGAGTACGAGCGCGCGTAACGCATAAGGATCGCGCAGATCGACGCGCGGCGCGGGCCATCCGGATTTGAGATGGCGCGCAAGCGCAATCACCCGATTTACATGTGTGCGCCACAACGCAACCGACATCGGGTCGTTCGGACCCGCTGCAATTTTGTCGACGATGGCGGTGGCCGGGCGATGCGCCAATCCGCTGCCGCGGTCGAGGCGCCGCAGTGCATCGTGGTGCGTGGGGAAGCGCACAAATATCAATGGGAAGGCGGCGGCGCCCGCTGCGGCAGCGAAGAGCAAGAGCCCAGCAATACGGCCAGCCGCCGGGAGCAACAGCCACAGACCGAGCCAGGACAAACCGAGAAACAGGCCTGCGAGCGTTGCGAGCGCGAGGACCGGCGGCCACAGCCGTTCCCAAAGGATGCTCCAGCGGGCGCGATGAAGCGCGCGCTCAAGCACCTCGCCACCGCGATTAGAAAACTGCTGGGTCTCGGAACTTGACATCGGCTGACCGGTCAAAGACCTCTCCGGCTGACAGAATCTCTGCATCTCAAGCAAACATTGTACCACGCCGCTTTATTCGCAACATCCGGGTCGCACCGTCAGTCCGGAGCGCCTCAGGCCGGCGATTTCAACCAATCTGGCAGCCGATCGAGCGCTATCAATGCGTCCACTTCGAGGCGGGGGCGAATCAGCGCCCATTCGCGATCGCGGACCAGCACTTCCGGCGCCAGTGGCCGGGTGTTGTAAGTGCCGGCTTGAACCGCGCCGTACGCGCCAGCAGACATGATCGCAAGCAGATCACCAGGCTCGCATTCCGGCATATCGCGATCGAGCGCTAGGAAATCTCCGGTCTCGCAAATTGGGCCGACAACATCGGCGACAAAACGCTTGGCGTCGGCGTTTGGTTGCGCCACCGGCCAGATTTCATGGTGCGCATCGTAAAGGGTCGGTCGGACGAGATCGTTCATCGCCGCGTCCACAATGACGAAAGTTTTGGCCTCGCCGCGTTTAACGTAAAGTACGCGCGTCAATAGAATTCCAGCATTGCCGGCGATGAGGCGGCCGGGCTCGAAGATGAGCGTGCAATCGAGCCCGCGGGTGGCACGCTTAACCACCTCCGCATACGCTTCCGGATGCGGCGGCGGCTCATTGTCGTCGCGATAGGGAATGCCGAGACCGCCGCCAAGATCGACGTGATCGATGGTATGGCCATCCGCGCGCAATTGGCGGACGAACCCGGTGAGCAATGCGAAGGCATCATCGAAGGGTTGCAGCGCGGTGATCTGACTGCCGATATGCATGTCCACGCCTGCGGCCTTCACGCCAGGCAGCTTCGCGGCATGGGTATAGACTTCGCGCGCGCGGCTGATCGGAATGCCGAATTTGTTCTCGGCCTTGCCGGTCGCGATCTTGCGGTGCGTCCTGGCGTCGATGTCGGGATTAACGCGCAACGAAACGTTCACCTTGCGTCGCTTGGCGGCCGCAATGGAGGAGAGCATGTCGAGCTCGGCCTCCGATTCGACGTTGACACAAAAAATATCTTCGTCGACGGCGAGCGCAAGCTCGCGCTCGGTCTTGCCATTGCCGGAGAACATGATTTTGCTCGCGGGCACGCCCGCGGCGCGAGCGCGCTTAAGCTCGCCCTCGGAGACAACATCGGCGCCGGCGCCAAGCTTTGCCAATGTCGCGATCACCGCCTGGTTGGAATTGGCCTTGACCGCGTAGCAGATCAGCGACGGCACGCCGGCAAAAGCGTCGGCGAAGACGCGATAGTGACGCTCCAATGTCGCGGTGGCATAGCAATAGCACGGCGTGCCAACGGCGGCCGCGAGATCGGTCAGATTCACCGCTTCGGCGTGCAGCACGCCGTTGCGATAAGCGAAATGATGCATCGAGGCGTCAGTCGATCAGCCAGTCGAGGGGGGTGCGCCGGCTGGCTCCTTTGGGCGCAACGGGCCGGCCGTCGGGGCCCCATCCGTCTGGCGAAATTTGAGATTGATCCGACGGCGCGGCGGCGGCCGGCTCCGCGACCGACGCCGAGGGCGGTAAATCGAGTCCGCTCTTGCGCCCGCACGCCGCGAGGACGAGCGCGATCGCAAGCACGCCGGCGACGGTGATACGCGTAACGAGGCGGTCGCGGGACAAGGACACGGACAATCTCCTTAAATCGAGGCCACCATAGCAGATCGCGGCGAAGAGGCGAGACAATGGCAAAGCGTTGTTGCAGGACGGTCAACCGCCCTCATTTTCGAGCTTGCGCAACCATTTTTTTGCCGCGGCTCGCACATTTTTCGGAGCGGTGCCGCCGAGGCTAGTGCGGCTTTTCACCGAGCGGTCGACCGATAGAACCTCGAAGACGCCGTCGGTGATGCGCGGCTCGATGGCCTGCATTGCCGCGAGCGGCATACGATGAAGCGGTGTTCCGGCTTCCGTGGCCTTGGCGACGATATTGCCTGTGATTCTGTGCGCGTCCCGGAACGGCATATTGAGATTTCGCACCAGCCAGTCGGCGAGATCGGTCGCGGTGGAATAGCCCTCACCGGCGGCTTTCTTCATGCGCGCCGTGTCCGGCGTCATATCGCGGACCATCCCGGTCATCGCCGCGATCGACAACGCGAGCGTGGCGAGTGCGTCCATTGCCCCTTCCTTGTCCTCTTGCATGTCTTTCTGATAGGCGAGCGGCAATCCCTTCATGACAATAAGCAATGCCGACAATGCGCCGATGATGCGGCCGACCTTGGCGCGCACCAATTCGGCGGCGTCGGGGTTGCGCTTTTGCGGCATGATCGAGGAGCCGGTGGTGAACTTGTCCGAGAGCCGCACGAGGGCCGCGAGCGGCGAAGTCCAGATCACGATTTCTTCGGCGAAACGTGACAGGTGCACGGCGGTGATTGCCGCCGCCGCGAGCGTCTCGAGGACAAAATCCCGGTCGGACACCGCGTCGAGCGAATTCGCCGCCGGCCGGTCGAAGCCGAGCGCGTGCGCTGTCTTTTCGCGATCGAGCGGAAAAGACGTGCCGGCAAGTGCCGCGCTGCCGAGCGGCGATTCGTTGAGCCGTCTGCGCGCGTCGGCAAGGCGACCGCGGTCACGCGCCGCCATTTCGACATATGCCAAAAGATGATGACCGAACGTAACCGGCTGCGCCGTCTGCAAGTGGGTGAAGCCAGGCATCACGGTGGCGGCATGGTCCACCGCCTTCTCGGCGAGTGCTCGCTGGTATGCCGCGAGTGCCTTGTCGATCCGGTCGATGGCGTCACGTATCCAGAGCTTGAAATCGGTTGCGACTTGATCGTTGCGCGAGCGCGCGGTGTGCAGCCGGCCGGCCGCCGGGCCGATCAATTGCGTCAGCCGGTTCTCGACATTCATGTGCACGTCTTCGAGGGCGCGGTCGAATGTGAACGTACCCTTCTCGATCTCTAACAGAATCGTGTCTAGACCGTGAGCGATCTTGGCGGCATCTTCCGCCGTGATGATGCCTTGCGCGGCCAGCATCGCCGCATGCGCCTTGCTCGCGGCAATGTCTTGCGCGTAGAGATGCCGGTCGACGTCAATGGAAGCGTTGATCTCATCCATGATGGCGTCGGGGCTCGACGTGAACCGCCCGCCCCACATTTTGTTGCTCATGACACCACCGATGGTCCGCCGACGATGAATACCCGACCCGATGCAGCAGCACGACGCTTCGCCAAGATGCGGCTGGCCGTGATTCTCATAGGCGGCATTGTCGGGGTCGCGGCCGGGCTCGCGGCGGTATACGGGATTGGCACCCTCACGCGCAATCCGGATGGTGACGCCGTCTGCCGGCCGGCGCTTGCTGAGGCCAAGCGGATTTCGCCCCTGGCGCGCGGGGAGGTGGCGGCGATGGCGCCCTCGACCAAGCCCCTGAGCCTCGCCAACCTGTCATTCCAGGATGCCGACGGCCGCAACCGCACGCTCGCCGAATGGAAGGGACGTGTCGTTTTGCTCAATCTCTGGGCTACATGGTGCGTGCCGTGCCGGAAGGAGATGCCGGCGCTCGATGCCCTGCAAAAGAAACTGGGCGGACCCGCTTTCGAAGTCGTCGCCGTCAACATCGATACCCGCGATCCGGCAAAGCCCAAGGCCTGGCTCAACGAAGTCGGCATCACGGGACTGACTTATTACGCCGATCCGACCGCGAAGATTTTCCAGGATCTCAAGGTCGCCGGCCGCGCCTTCGGAATGCCGACGACTATCCTTGTCGATCGTCAGGGGTGTGAGCTTGCATCTTTAGCGGGGCCAGCTGAATGGGCGAGCGACGACGCATTTCGGCTTGTCCAAGCGGCCCTTGCCCCGTGACTCTGCGGCCGAAGGGATAAAACGGCTAGGCTTTCAGGTCGACCTTCGTCTGACTGATCTTCTTCTGCAACTCGTCCAAAGCTCTTTTGGCGGCAATCCTGGCAATAATCTCGGCCCGCCCGGCGATTTGGTTTGATAAAGCCGCCCCGAAAGCCGAATCCGCCGCTGCGCTGAGGTTTTCAAATCTTTCACGAGCCGCTTTGCGCCGCTCGCGAAAAACTTCCGCGTTTTCACGCGCGGTCAGCGTTCGAAAAAACTTATTCCGCTTTTGTCCGATCACTGGCATGGCCCGGCTCTTGCCGATAAAGCTAGGCGCAACCGGTAACGAAATGCCTAACGGATGGTTACCGATCTATGTCGAAACGTCGATTTGCGTGCCGACGCCCGCCGCAACATTGGCTAGGCGATCGAGGCTCTGTCCGGCTGC
>JACQTM010000174.1 GCA_016210825.1 Hyphomicrobiales bacterium | reverse complement strand
CTTTTATTCCCTCCCCCATGTGGGGAGGGTGGACGCGAGCGGAGCGAGCGGCCGGGTGGGGGTGCTTTCTTGATTATCGAGCCTTTCACCCCACCCTGGCGCGCCTCACCTTGTTCGGCGCGCCGACCCTCCCCATCAAGGGGAGGGTGAAATAAGGCCATCGGCGCGGAAAAATCCGCGCCTGCCGCCACCGCGATGCGCGGGCCAAGCTGTTCGCGCAAGTACCGGGTGCGCACCTCCTCAACCGCGCCGTCCGCGAGATTGCCGAGCTGAAATGGTCCGAATGAGACGCGGATCAGCCGGTTCACCTGCAAGCCGAGATGGCGCAGCACGTTGCGCACCTCGCGGTTCTTGCCTTCACGAATGGCGAAGGTCAGCCACACATTCGATCCCTGCTCGCGGTCAAGCGTTGCCTCGATCGGCCCATAGCGGATACCGGCGATCGTGACGCCGGCGCGCAAACCGTCGAGCTGACGTTGCGTGACGCGCCCATGCGCGCGCACGCGATAGCGCCGTAGCCATCCCGTTGCCGGAAGCTCGAGCACGCGCGCGAGCCCGCCGTCATTGGTCAGCAGCAACAGTCCCTCGGTGTTGAGATCGAGCCGCCCGACGCTCAGCAGTCGCGGCAAGTCCTTCGGCAAGCCCTGGAATATGGTGGCGCGGCCCTGCGGATCGGAATGGGTGGTCACCAGGCCGCGCGGCTTGTTGTAGAGAAAAAGCCGCGTGCGTTCGGCGCCCGGCAATGGTTTACCGTCAACGGCGATTCGATCGGCCGGCGAAACGTTGAGCGCGGGCGAGGCGATGACCTTGCCGTTGACGGCGACGCGGCCCGCCGCAATCCAGTTTTCGGCCTCACGGCGCGAGCAAAGGCCGGCGCGCGCGATAACTTTGGCGATGCGCTCGGCCCGCGCCTGCGCCTTTACGGCGCCAGCTGGCCCGGCGCGTTCACGCGCGCCGTTCGTCTGCGCGCCAATCTTGGGCTTGCGGGTCATCGCTGAACTCGCCGATAAGGTTGCGCCTGATAGCAGAGTTCAAAAGGCGATACGAGCCGTGACGAGCTTCATGGATTTGGCACTGGAACAAGCCCGCGCCGCGGGCGTCGCGGGCGAAGTGCCCGTCGGGTGTGTCATCGTGCGCGATGGGCAAGTCGTCGCGCGCGCCGGCAACCGCACGCACACCGACCGTGACCCGACTGCGCATGCGGAACTCGTGGCCATCCGGCAGGCAGCCACGACGCTTGGGACCGAGCGCCTGATCGATTGCGACCTCTATGTCACGCTTGAACCTTGCGCCATGTGCGCGGCGGCGATGTCGTTTGCGCGCATCCGGCGGCTTTACTATGGCGCCGCCGATCCGAAGGGCGGCGCGGTCGAGAACGGCGTGCGCTTTTTTTCCGCGCCGACTTGCCATCACCGGCCCGACATGTACGGCGGGATGAACGAAAGCGAATCGGGCGCGTTACTGAAAGAGTTTTTCGCCGCGCGGCGCTAGACCGGAATTTCCTTGCTGTTGAGATTTTTGCGTTCGTCCCCGCGCAAGCGGGGACCCAGCTTAACAAGCATCGTTGCAAGATTTGGATGCCCGCTTTCGCGGGCATGAGCGGAAGAAGGGCACAATGTCGCGGGAAAGCGCCAGAGGCGTTTACGCGCCGGCCCGCTGCGCAAAGTCCCACGCCTTGAGCGCCAGCGGGCGCACCATCTGCGCCCTAGCCGGCGCATTTTCGTTGGTGGCGGTGCCATCGCGCACGCGGCCGACGATGCCCTGGAGAATGGCGGCGAGGCGAAAGAAATTATACGCAAGATAGATCGGAAGATGCGACCGCGGATCGAGGCCGGTGCGCTTGACGTAGCGATCGACATAATCGGACTGCGAGGGGATGCCGAGTGCGGCAAGGTCGCGGCCGACAAGCGAGCCCGTCCCTGCGCGCGCGTCCGAATGCGGCATGTCCCATTGCATCAGGTGATAGGCGAAATCGGCGAGCGGATCGCCGAGCGTGGACAATTCCCAATCCAGCACCGCGAGCACTGTCGGCTCGTTTGCGTGGACGATCAGATTGTCGAGACGGTAATCGCCGTGCACAAGGCGGATTTGATCCTGCGGCGGCACATGTTTCGGCAGCCAGTCCATCAGCCGGTTCATTTCCTCGATCTTTTCCGTTTCCGAGGCCCGGTATTGCTTTGACCAGCGCTCGACCTGGCGCCCGACATAATTCTCGCCCTTGCCGAAATCGGAAAGGCCAACCGCCGCTGGATCGAAATTGTGCAGCTGCGCGAGCGTTGCATTCATGGCGTCGTAGACCGCCGCGCGTTCGGCCGGCTTCGACGCCGGCATATGCGGCTCCCAGAATACGCGGCCATCGACGAACGCCATGACGTAAAATGCCGTGCCGGCGATACTCTCGTCGCTGCAAAAGAGAATTGGCTCCGCCACCGGAAAGCCTTGGGCGTGCAGCGCGCGAATGACACGGAACTCGCGATCCACGGCGTGCGCGGAAGGCAGCAGTTTCCCAGGCGGCTTGCGGCGCAGGACATAGCGGCGCTGCGGCGTCTCCAGCAAATAGGTGGGGTTCGATTGGCCGCCCTTGAATTGCCTGATGCTAAGTGAACCGGAAAAACCAGCGACATGCGCGGCGAGATACCGCTCGAGCCGCGGTATGTCGATCGCGAGCGCGGCGGACACCGCCTTGGTGCCGGAAAATACTGTCTCGCGATCCGCGGTCGCCATCGGCGTTCAGGGGCGAAAGAAATCGAACAGCGCCGCCGCGGTCGCTTCCGGATTTTCCTCGGCGAGAAAATGACCGGAATCGATTGGCTTGCCGGAGACGGTTTTCGCCCAATCGCGCCAGATCGCAAGCGGTGAATTCTCACTTGGAATCCCGCGCGCACCCCACAATGCAAGCAGCGGTGCCGCGATCTTGTTGCGCTCGGCGTGATCCTTCTCGTCGTTCGCGAGATCGGTGGTCTCGCCGGCGCGATAATCCTCGCAGGTTGCGTGTACGCGCAACGGGTCGGAGAAGAACGCGCGATAATGCGCGAGCGCACGCGGGTCAAAGGCGGAAAGATTTTTCGCCTTGGTCCAGCTCGCCATTTTCCAATCGAGATATTCAATCGGCGCCTTGGTGATCAGCAATTCAGGCATTGGATATTTCTGCGCCATGAACGGCCAGTGCCACACCTTCATCGCCAGCGTGTGGTCCATGCGGTGCCACATCTCGTAGGTGGGGATGATGTCGAGCACGGCGAGCTTCTCCAAACGCCCGGGGTGGTCGAGCGCGAGACGGTAGGCAACACGTCCGCCGCGATCATGGCCGGCAAGCTTGAAGCGCGTGAAACCGATCGCTTCCATCACCTCGACCATCGCTTTCGCCATCGAGCGCTTGTCGTAGGGCGCGTGGCGCGCATCGGATTCCGGCGCCGCCGACCAGCCATATCCAGGCAAATCCGGCAGCACGAGGGTGAAATTCCTGGCCAGCACCGGCGCGACACGGTGCCACATGACATTGGTCTGCGCATAGCCATGGAGCAGCATGAGCGGGGAGCCTTCGCCGCCGACGCGCGCGAAGATTTTGCCGGCTGAGGTGTCGATCCACTTGGAGGCGTAACCGGGGAAGAGATCGGCGAGGTCGGGCATTGCTGGCTTTCTCTATCGTCATGCGCGGGCTCGACCCGCGCATCCATCTTCGCAAAAGATGGATGGCCGGGTCACGCGCTTTCAGCGCGGCCCGGCCATGACGAATTATTACCTCATTTTCTCCCGCTCGACCGCCCGCCAGCCGATATCCCGGCGGCAGAAGCCGTCCGACCAGCG
>JACQTM010000183.1 GCA_016210825.1 Hyphomicrobiales bacterium | reverse complement strand
CGGCCGCGAGCCGCTGCCGCTGCTCCAGCAATTCGCCAAGGATTACGGCTTCGAGGTGAAGGAATACTCGGTGGCCGGCAAGGAAATGCAGGATCAATCGGCGCAGTGGCTCTCGGTGCGTCGTGATCGTCCGGCGTGGATGATCATGTGGGGCTGGGGCGCCATGAACCCGACCGCGGTGAAGCGCGCGGCTGAGAACGGCTTCCCGATGGATCACTTCATTGGCATCTGGTGGTCGGCCAGCGAGGACGACACCCGGCCTGCCGGTCCGGCGGGCAAGGGCTATCTGTCGCTCAACCTGCATGGCATCGGCGCGAACTACCCGGCACTCCAGGACATCAAGAAATACGTCGTGGATAAGGGTAAGAGCCAGGTCGATAAAGATAAGTTCGCCGAGAACTACTATAACCGCGGCGTTTACAACGCGGTGCTCACGGCCGAGGCGATCCGTAATGCGCAGAAGATCACCGGCAAGAAGGTGGTCAAGGGCGAGGACGTCCGGCGTGGCCTGGAGACGCTGAATATCTCCGCGGCGCGCTGGAAGGAGCTTGGTCTGGCCGATTTCGCGGCGCCGATCACCGCGGTGACTTGCGCCGACCACAACGGCCACCACTCCGCCTACATGCAGCAATGGGACGGCACCAAGTGGGTGAAGGTGTCCGACTATATTGCGCCCATGAAGGAGAAGGTGCGCCCGCTGATCGAAGAGGCGGCGGATAAATACGTCAAAGAAAACGCCGGCTGGCCGAAACGCACGGAGGCTTGCGACAAGTCGTCGTGAGGTGACAAACACGTCCCTCGTCCTGAGGAGCGCCGAAAGGCGCGTCTCGAAGGACGGGGGACAACATCTTTGCCCTCATCCTTCGAGACGGCCGCGATCGCGGCCTCCTCAGGTTGAGGGCTGCAATGTCGAGAAGGTTTGATGTCAATCGCAATGCAACCGAAAACGGCGCCGGCTGCCGTCAACAGCACGATACTCTCGCTCAACAACGTGGAAGTCGTGTACGACCACGTCATTCTGGTGCTCAAGGGCGTCTCGCTCGAAGTGCCGGTGCGCGGAATCGTGGCGTTGCTCGGTGCCAATGGTGCCGGCAAGACGACAACACTCAAAGCCATCTCCAACCTCCTGCATTCCGAGCGCGGCGAGGTGACCAAGGGCTCGATCCTGTTCGATGGCGAGGAGGTGCAAGCGCGTTCGCCCAACGAATTGGTTCGCCGCGGCTGCGTGCAGGTGATGGAGGGCCGGCATTGTTTCGGCCACCTCACGATCGAGGAAAACCTGCTGACCGGCGCCTTCACGCGCCGCGATGGCAAGAGCGCGATCAATGCCGACCTCGATCTCGTCTATACCTATTTCCCGCGCATCAAGGAGCGCCGCGGCGCCATGGCCGGTTATACATCGGGCGGCGAGCAACAGATGTGTGCAATCGGACGTGCGCTGATGTCCCGGCCGAAGATGATTCTACTCGACGAGCCGTCGATGGGGCTTGCCCCGCAGATCGTTGAAGAAATCTTCGAGATCGTAAAAACTCTCAACAGCAAGGAAAACGTCTCCTTTCTCCTTGCCGAACAGAACACCTACATGGCGCTGAAATACGCGCGTTATGGCTACATTCTGGAAAACGGCCGTGTAGTCATGGATGGCGACGCGAAATCGCTTGCGGAGAACGAGGACGTCAAGGAATTCTATCTCGGGATCGCCGAGGGCAAGCGCAAATCGTTCCGCGAGGGCAAGCACTATAAGCGGCGCAAGCGTTGGTTGGCGTAACTTCTTCTCCCTCCCCCCTTGCGGGGGAGGGAAGGGGAGGGGGGTACGATCGAATTCAGGAGTGAGTGGCGAGGCACCCCCCCCTCCCGGCTCACTTCGTTCCATAGCCGATGCTTCGCATCGGCGTTTTTCCGTTAAAGACGGCGACCGGAGGTCGCCTGCGCCTCCCCCATAAGGGGGGAGGCGAACGGAGTTTGACGATGACAAACGAACATTACGATTCCCTCGAAACCCGTAAGCCCGAACAGCGCGAGACGGATCTTTTTGCTCGCCTGCCCGAGACGATCACGCGCGCCAAGGGCGCGTCCGGCTGGGCGAAGCAACTTGCAGGGATCGATACGAAAGGCGCGACGTCGCGCGCGGCGTTAGCGAAACTCCCGGTACTGCGCAAGTCGGATCTCGGCGCGTTGCAGAAACAGCATCCGCCCTTCGGCGGCTTCAATGTCACGGCGCCCGGCAAGGCCAAGCGCCTTCTGATGTCGCCGGGGCCGATCTTCGAGCCGGAAAGCCACGGCGATGACCCCGGCGGCGGTGCGCGGGCGCTCTTCGCCGCA
Source organism: Hyphomicrobiales bacterium (assembly GCA_016210825.1). Lineage (GTDB taxonomy): Bacteria > Pseudomonadota > Alphaproteobacteria > Rhizobiales > Xanthobacteraceae > JACQTM01. The sequence continues at coordinate 1,027 of JACQTM010000183.1, read as the reverse complement.
GGTTTTCGTGCCGGCGACATCGTGCACAATTCCTTTTCTTATCATCTGACACCCGGCGCCTACATTCTTGAAGCGGGTGCGCATGCGCTCGGCTGTGCCACCATTCCCGGCGGCATCGGCAACACCGAGCAGCAGCTCGAGGCAATGGCGCATTACCGGGCGAGCGGCTATATCGGCACGCCCGACTTTGTGAAAATCCTGCTCGACACCGCGGAGAAATCCGGCAAGGACATCTCGTCGCTCAAGCGCGGACTTGTCTCTGGCGCGGCGCTGCCGGCGTCGCTGCGTGATGAACTCGGCAAGCGCGGCGTCATGGTTTTTCAATGCTATGCCATCGCCGAGGTTGGCGTGATTGCCTATGAAACGCCGGCGCCAGCGCGCCTTCAGGCTGAGTGGACACCGGTCAGCCGCCCGGAAAACGCGCCCGCTTATGAATCTAGAGCGCGTCCGGACGCAAAACCGGTTCCCACTTTTGCTGGACGCGCTCTAGAAGGCATGGTGGTCAACGAGGATATCATCCTTGAAATCGTGCGCCCCGGCACCGGCGAGCCGGTGGCCGAGGGCGAGGTCGGCGAGATCGTCGTCACGTCGTTCAATCCGGACTATCCAATGATCCGGCTCGCCACCGGCGATCTCAGCGCCGTACTGGCCGGCGCCTCGCCCTGTGGGCGCACCAACACGCGGATCAAGGGCTGGATGGGTCGCGCCGATCAGACCACCAAGATCAAGGGCATGTTTGTGCATCCCGGTCAGCTCGCCGAGATCGGCAAGCGCCACCCGGAAATCGGCCGCGTGCGGCTCGTCGTCACTCGCGAGGGCGAGCAGGATGCAATGATGCTCGTGGCCGAATGCGCGAAAGCCGGTGCAGACCTCGCCGAAGCGGTCGCGGCGACGCTGCAATCGGTGACCAAGGTGCGCGGTCAGGTGAACTTCGTCGCGCCCAAGAGCCTGCCCAACGACGGCAAGGTGATCGCGGACGAGCGCAAGCTGTAATCGAAAACACAATCCCTCCCCCATAGGGGGAGGG
>JACQTM010000026.1 GCA_016210825.1 Hyphomicrobiales bacterium | reverse complement strand
TTCTTTGTCGCCGAGGAGGTACGCGAGCTGATGGCCGAATTGGGCTATCGCAAGTTTGACGAGATGATCGGGCAAATGCAGATGCTCGACCAACAGGCGCTCGTCGCGCATTGGAAAGCCAAGGGCTTGGATTTCTCGAAACTGTTCACCAAGCCGATAGCCCCCGAGGGCGTCGCAATTCACAATTGCGAGGAGCAGGATCACAAGATCCGTGACATTCTCGATCGCAAGTTGATCGCGGAGACTCAAGCCGCGCTCGACCGCGGCGCGCCGGTTAGGCTGGAAGCCGCAATCAAGAATACCAACCGCACAACCGGCGCCATGCTGTCCGGCGAGGTCGCCAAGCGCTACGGCCATGCAGGCTTGCCCGACGATACCATTCACGTGTCGTTCAAGGGCACCGCGGGGCAGAGCTTTGGCGCCTTCCTCGCCAAGGGCGTGACCTTCGAGCTTGAAGGCGATGCCAACGATTATGTCGGCAAAGGCCTCTCGGGCGGGCGCATCTTCGTTCGTCCGCCGGCTGTATCCGGCATCGTGCCGCACGAATCCATCATCGTCGGCAATACCGTGCTCTACGGCGCAATCGCAGGCGAATGCTATTTCCGCGGCGTCGCCGGCGAACGCTTCGCGGTTCGCAATTCCGGCGCGATTGCCGTGGTCGAGGGCGCGGGCGATCATTGCTGCGAGTACATGACCGGCGGCATCGTCGTCGTCATCGGCAGGACAGGGCGGAACTTCGCGGCTGGCATGTCTGGCGGCATCGCCTATGTGCTCGACGAGGACGGCACGTTCGAAACGCGCTGCAACCTCGCCATGGTCGAGCTCGAGCCGGTGCCGGCGGAGGAAGAGGTCAACGCCTTGGCGTTCCATCACTCACGCGATCTCGAGACCCACGGCCGCGTTGATGTGCTCACTGACTTGACCCGCTATGACGCCGAGCGGCTGCGCTATCTCATCGGCAATCACGTCCGCTTCACGCGTTCGGCCCGCGCGGCTGCGATTCTCGCCGACTGGAGGAGCTACTTGCCGAAATTCCGCAAGGTGATGCCGGTCGAATATCGCCGCGCGCTCGCGGAATTGGAGCGCGAGCAGATCGTGCAAGCGGCGGAGTGACACCCCATATGCCGTTCGATCCGCGGGCGTCGCTTAAGTAAATTCACATGGGCAAAATCACCGGCTTTCTTGAGATCGAGCGGGACGATCGCGACTACGCGCCGGTCGAGGAGCGCGTGAAACATTGGCACGAGTTCGTCATCCCGCTCCCCGAGCAAAAGCTGCGCGACCAGGCCGCGCGCTGCATGGATTGCGGCATTCCGCATTGCCAGGGCACCGGCTCCGTCGCACCGGGTACGCCTGGCTGCCCGGTCAATAACCAAATCCCTGACTGGAACGATCTTGTTTACAAGAGCCGCTGGGAAGAGGCCGCGCGCAACCTCCACTCGACCAACAATTTCCCGGAGGTGACGGGCCGCGTCTGCCCTGCGCCGTGCGAAGCCTCGTGCACGCTCAACATCAATAACAACCCGGTTTCCATCAAGACCATCGAATGCGCCATCGCCGATCGCGCGATCGAACAGGGCTGGATCAAGCCGGAGCCGCCGTCGGTTAAAACCGGGAAGAAGGTGGCGATCGTCGGTTCCGGCCCCGCTGGCATGGCTTGCGCGCAACAACTCGCGCGCGCGGGCCACGAGGTCCATGTTTACGAAAAGTTTGCCAAGGCCGGCGGCCTGCTGCGCTACGGCATCCCCGACTTCAAGATGGAGAAGCCGATCATCGATATTCGCGTGAAGCAGATGCAGGGCGAGGGCGTGAAATTCTTCTACGGCACCCATGTCGGCGTCGATGTCCCGGCGGAAAAGTTGCTCAAGGATTACGACGCCGTCGCGCTAACCGGCGGCGCCGAGAAGTCGCGCGATCTGCCGGTCGAAGGCCGCGAGCTCGACGGCATCCATTTCGCCATGGATTTCCTGCCGCAGCAGAACCGCCGCGTCAGCGGCGAGAAACAGGGTGACGTCAAGCCGATCCTCGCCGAGGGTAAGCATGTCGTCGTCATCGGCGGCGGCGACACCGGGTCCGACTGCATCGGCACGTCATTCCGTCAGGGCGCAAAGTCGGTGACCAATTTCGAGATCATGCCGCAGCCGCCCGAGCACGAAAACAAGATGCTGACCTGGCCGAATTGGCCGCTCATACTGCGCACCTCTTCGAGTCACGAGGAGGGCGCCAAGCGGGAATTTTCGGTGCTGACGCAGAAATTCTCCGGTGAAAACGGCCGGGTAAAGAAACTGCATTGCGTGCACGTGGACGACAAATTCACTCCGGTCGAAGGCAGCGAGTTCGAAATCGATGCCGAACTCGTTTTGCTGGCGATGGGCTTCGTGCATCCGGTGCACGAGGGGATGGTGAAATCACTCGGCTTGGCGCTCGATCCGCGCGGCAATGTGCGCGCCAGCACGACGGATTATCGTACCTCGGTCGACAAGGTGTTCACCGCCGGCGACATGCGGCGTGGCCAATCGCTCGTCGTCTGGGCGATCCGCGAAGGGCGCCAATGTGCGCATGCGGTCGATAAATTCCTGATGGGCGAAACGACGCTGCCAAGGTGACAAAAATCCCTCCCCCTGCAAGGGGGAGGGTGGTGAACCACACGCAGGCAAGTTTACGCAGCCTGCGTAGACTTGACTGCGTGCGGTGAACCGG
>JACQTM010000025.1 GCA_016210825.1 Hyphomicrobiales bacterium | reverse complement strand
TCGACCGGGCGTCTCGATATTTTCACGCGCCTGATTGCCGACCGCAGCGATGTATTCGATAGCGTACCTAGAAAATACGAAGGAAAACTCTATGCAGAGATTTCCCCGTGCAGCTTTAGCGTCCGTGTCAGGAAAGGATCACGCCTGAACCAGCTACGTTTCCGGCGGAGAAATCCTGCGCAGAGTGAAACGAGCAAATTTAGTTTGACTGACGACGATCTAAGCAAGCGTCACGAGACACAGCGGCTTGTCGATGGCGACATCCAATTACGCAATGGGCTGATATTGAGTGTCGATCTTGCAGGAGAGAATGGTAGCGATTTGATTGGATTTAGGGCTCAGCGATTTTCTGGCGTCATCGATGTTGATAAGGTAGCGGAATACGATCTTCATGATTTCTGGGAACCAATGCGTGTTCGTCAAGATAAGAAATTGATCCTCGACCCCCATCAATTTTACATTCTTGCTTCGCGCGAGCGCATTCACATCCCGCCCGACCTCGCCGCGGAGATGGTGCCAATCGATCCGATGATGGGGGAATTCCGCGTGCATTATGCGGGGTTCTTCGACCCCGGCTTCGGCTTCACCGCGGAGGGCCATCCCGGCAGCCGCGCGGTTCTGGAAGTACGCAGCCATGAAGTGCCGTTCGTGCTCGAACACGCTCAGGCGGTCGGCCGGTTGGTATACGAAAAGCTCGCGGAACAGCCCGATTTCTTCTACGGGCAATCCGGCAGTTCGAATTATCAAGGCCAGGGATTGAAGCTGTCAAAACACTTTCGCAGCTGATAGCGCACAGCGCGCAAATCCTTAACCGCGCATGTCCGAAGGGATCGGGTATCCAATGGCCGGCATTGATCCGCTGCGCGGTCGCGTTATCCTGTCTAAAGATATGCGGGCGTAGTTCAGTGGTAGAACGGCAGCTTTCCAAGCCTGCACATAATTACTCATAGTTGTGGATGTTGATCTGCCATGCGTGCGTCGCCCTGGCGCGACCAACTCCTAAGTCCGCTTTGTGCCGACAGCCGAAATCACAATTGAATCAGACGGAGGGATTCGAGCCCTCACGGCTTCTGAAGCTTTATTCGGGAACACCCGACTTGCGCAAATCGACGATGATACCGGCTAGGACATCCGCATTGCGATAGGGCTGCGAGACCGTCCATCGTCCAAGTGTGAGGTTCGCATCAAGAACGTGCGCATCGCCCACCACACGACGCGCATCAGCGAGCCAGCCGCTACGCACGAGCGCGCTGGCGAGAATAAGGCGCCCCGGTATCGTTGACGGCGCGACGCGCGGAACCTCTCGGGCGGCGATGATCGCAAGATCGAGCAGTCCCGCGTCGCGGTAAGCTGCCGCGAGAATCTCCACAAACCAGGGCGGATAAACGGGCATATATCGAATCGCACGCTTGGCGTGAGAAATAGCCTTCTGCGGTTCACCGCAATACAACAGTACGTTCGCAAGAAAGCCGTTGGCGTTGGAGCAGTTGGGACGAATGACAAGCGCTTCGCGCGCGGTCACTAGCGCCTCCTCAAACCGCCCTTGCAACAGTCGAACATTGCCCAAGACCGTATGGGCCTGCCCATCAGCGTCATCCATGGCGGCCGCGCGCTCGGCCCAAATTCCAGCTTGCTCGCGTGCCTGAGCAGGATCGGCAGCCCAGCCTCGGGTTGATTCAAACCACAGGCACAGGGCGACCCAGGTCGCGCCGTACGGTGAATCCGGCACAAGGTCCGCCACGCGAGCGAAGCAAGCGCGCGCATTTGCCATTGACTCCGCATTCATGCGGAAAAAAGCTTGAACGCCACGACAGAAAAACTCGCGCGCTTCCGGATCGGTCAAGCATTTGTGCCAGATACGCGCCTGCTCGCCACTCGCGAGCTTCACGTCGAGAGTCGTCACGATGCGAGCAGTGATTTCGTCCTGCAGCGCGAAATTGAGATCGAGGACGCGATCGTAGCGTTCCGACCACAGCACGGTACCAGCGATCGTGTCCGTGAGCTGCGCGTTGACGCGCACCTGGTCGCCTGATTGCTGCACCCCACCTTCGAGCACATAACGCACGCCGGCCCGCGCTCCGGCGTCCATAGCTGTCCAGCTGCGCATGGCATTGGCGCTTCCTGCGGCCAAAAGGAAGACGCCGGACATCTTTATGAGCGCATTTTGAATGTCGATACGCAGGCCTTCGGCGAGGGCTCCGCCTTCTTCCTGGTCGTCCCCCAAGGACTTGAACGGCAGGAGCACAATCGATGGCCGATTGGGCAGCGCCAAGTCGAGCGACTGAAGCTGGACCGGGAAACCCTTCGGCGGCGCGGAAACGTCGCCGCCGGCTAGTTCATAGTCGTTTAATTCGGCCTTCATCGTCGCAAAAGGTAGATCGGTCGGTAACGCTGCATGGACGCTTTCGCTCAACCGGATAGCGTTGGGATGCCCGCGAAGGACGAGCGCCGCGGCACGTTCCACGGGTTGTCCCCCGGGACCTTCAGCACCTTCATGTAGATCACCGCTCGCGACGCCGAAGCGATAGTGCACGCGGCTGTCCGCTGGAAGATTCCGGTTCAGCTCTAAAAGCGCATCACGCGTGTCGCCTGCTGCTGACACACCCGCGGTCACGTCCGTGAAAACCGCAATCACAGTATCCGCCGGAGTTGGAATGATCCGCGCACCACGACCTTCCAAGTTCGAGATGACCAGTCCGCGGCTGTTGTAAAGAGCGCTGCGCGCCGCGCCTTCATCTTCGCCCATCAGCACACAGGAGGCGTGGGCCTCTGCGCGAACTACCACTGAAGGTTGGCTGCTCGATGCGGACTCTGACTGCTTCAGACCGGACCGATCCTCACTCACCTCGCCGACAAACCTGATGCCTTTACGGGGCAACGTTCGTATAAGGCGCTGCGATTTCCCGCTGTCGCCGATCGCAGTCCGCGCCGCATTGATCCGTGTGGTGAGTGCCGATTCGGAAACGATTCGACCACCCCAAACGGCGCTGATCAGGTCATCCTTGGTGACAACCCGATCACGATTCTCGACCAGATACAGGATGAGATCGAAGACCTGTGGTTCGACCGAAATGAGCGTAGTGCCGCGGCGAAGTTCGCGGCGGTCGACGTCAAGAACGCAGTTGTCGAACTGATAGTTCAACCCTCACACTCCCGTAGAAGCTCATATTTAATGACGGTACGAACCCTCGCTTGTCCAGTTCGCAAGGTGATCTTAAGGAAAAGACAAGGCTATCGTAAAGCGACGAACGCGAGTTAGAGGCATGCTTCCCACGATCCGAGGTGCTCGGATCGGCGGGAGCAGAGCCATGCAAGTCTTGCTGACGGTGCTCGTGACCTGGCTTTCGGTCAACTTCGGCCTGCCGGCAATCTACGAGCATCCCCGAATCGAGATCGTGCCGCCGGCGAAAATGGCGGAGGTACGTTATAGCCGCTTGGAAGCGACGCGGCCGGACCGCGTCGCAGCCGAGGCTGGACGGTTGGCGTTGCCCGAGGTCGGCCATGACGTGTTCGCGATCTACGACGACCTGAGCCGGACGATCTATCTGCCGGAAAATTGGGCCGGAAAGACGCCCGCCGAGGTCTCCGTGCTCGTGCACGAATTAGTTCACCACCTGCAGAACGTCGGCGGGC
>JACQTM010000172.1 GCA_016210825.1 Hyphomicrobiales bacterium | reverse complement strand
TCGGCGTAGGCAGCGCGTTTCATTTTGATGGGCATTGTCAAAATCTCCAATCCGCTGCGTGCTTCGAATTGACCCCCTCCTTGATCCTCCCCTTTCAGGGGGAGAAGAGGAGAACAGTGCCGCGCTCCCTCCCCCTGCAAGGGGGGAGGGTTGGGGTGGGGGTCAAGCGCCGCGTTGTGCACATAAAATTACAGCTTAAAGTCACAACTTCCCCATCACGTCGCCGCGGAAACCATAGATCGTGCGCTTGCCAGCAAGAGCCACGAGCGTGACCTCGCGCGTCTGCCCGGGTTCGAAGCGCACGGCGGTGCCCGCGGCGATGTTAAGGCGCATGCCGCGCGCCTTGGCGCGATCGAATTTCAGCGCCGGGTTGGTCTCGTAGAAATGATAATGCGAGCCGACTTGAATGGGCCGGTCGCCGGTGTTCGCGACGGTGAGCGTAACTGTCTTGCGGCCGGCATTGAGCTCGATCTCGCCGTCCTTGATAAACATCTCGCCCGGGATCATGGCAACCTCTCAGTTCTTGTCATGGCCGGGCTTGTCCCGGCCATCCCGATTAAGGACGCACGGTGCCAGCCTAAGCGGGATGCGCGGGTCAAGCCCGCGCATGACAATGGATGGGATTGATCTCGTCTCATCGTATCGGCTCATGCACGGTGACGAGCTTGGTGCCGTCGGGAAAGGTGGCCTCGACCTGGATGTCGTGGATCATCTCGGGGATGCCGTCCATCACCTGGGCGCGCGAGAGTACATGCGCGCCGGCCTCCATCAGTTGCGCCACGGTCTTGCCGTCGCGCGCGCCCTCGAGAATAAAATCGGAAATCAGCGCCACCGCTTCCGGATGGTTGAGTTTGACGCCGCGTTCGAGGCGGCGGCGCGCCACCATCGCGGCAGTCGCGATCAGGAGCTTGTCTTTTTCCCGCGGCGTCAGATGCATGACGTATCCTTAGTTGAGCCAGAGGCGCGGTAGGTTGCGGCGGCCGAGCGCCGCGAGCACGAGCATCAGATCGTGGCGCAGCGCCGCGCCGTCGCGAGCGATGAGCCGCGCAATCGCAAAACCGTTCCACGCCGAAATCCCGACCTCGCCAGAGAACCTATCGGCCACCGTTCGCACGGCTAGCGCGACCGTCTCGTCCGCCGGTACGATAAAGATCGTGGCGACCGCGGCGGCGCCATTGCCGGCGGCGGGTTCGGCGAGTTTTTCCGCGATTGCGCCGTTAAGACGCAGCGTTTCGGCGAAGATCAGCGCGCCGCCGCGCCGGATACGCCAGCGATCTACGAGACGGCCTTCGGTCATGGTTTCGCCCATGGCGGCGCGGCCAAACACCACAGCTTCGCAAAGAAGCACGGAAGCATTGGCAGCGAGCGTCACGTCGATGCTGCGCGACAAATGTGCCCGGTCGAACAAAATGGTTTCTTGCGGCAACCACGCCAGCACACCGCCCGCGGCAACATCCAGTACCACGGCGATATCCGCGTCGGGACCGAGCGAGCGATAGACCTTTTCCGCCGCCGCCGTTGTGACGACGAGGCTTGCGCCCTCGCCCACTGAAATGTCGAAAGCGAGACGGTCCCCGCCCGCAATCCCGCCCGCGGTGTTGACGATCACCGCCTCGCAATCGCGCGCCGCCGCGCCGGGAAAGCGAACGCGAAGCGAGCCGTCTTCGCGCACGCGGGCGCGGCGTGTTACGCCGCTTTTCGCCTCAACCGACAACACGATTGCGCCGACCGCACGATTGGCGGCGAAAATCGCGCCCTGATTTGGCGTGTCCGCGCCGATTAATTTTTTCCCTCCCCCACGCAACCCGAGCTTGCTCGGGTTGCGCACATGTTTGCGCAAGTCGGGCAGGCCCGATTTGCGACGGGCAAGGGTTAGGGAGGGTGGTAAGCGTAGCGGATCGATTTTCATTAGAAGAAAGCCCCCCACCCGCCCGCCTTCGCCAGCGGCTCCGGCGGGCGACCTCCCCCGCAAGGGGGGAGGTAAAATGAAAACTTGCAATGCGTGCTCATGTAGCAATCGTGATTATAAACTTACAACGCTAGTGCGCGCCGCAGCGCCGCTTCATCGATATTTTCGCGCCCGCTCGCATACACGATGGCGCCGCGATCCATCACCGTGAAATGGTCACCCAGTTCGCGGGCGAAGTCGAGATATTGCTCGACGAGAACGATCGCGATTTGTCCAAGGCCGCGCAAATAGGTGATCGCGCGACCGATGTCCTTGATGATCGACGGCTGGATGCCTTCCGTCGGCTCGTCGAGCAGCAAAAGCCGCGGCCGCATCACAAGCGCGCGGCCAATCGCCAGCTGCTGCTGCTGGCCGCCCGATAAATCGCCGCCGCGCCGGTGCAGCATGTCGTGCAGCACCGGAAACAGGGAAAAAACGTCGTTGGGAATGCTGCGCTGATCGCGCGGCAGTGGAGCAAATCCGGTTTTCAGGTTTTCCTCGACGGTGAGCAGCGGAAAAATCTCACGGCCCTGCGGCACGTAGGCGATGCCGGCGCGCGCGCGCTCGTAGGTCTCCAGCACGGTAAGATCGCGGCCGTCCCATTCCATCGTACCGGCGCTGATCGGATGCTCGCCAACGAGCGCACGCAGCAGGCTCGTCTTGCCGACGCCGTTGCGGCCAAGGACGCAAGTCACCTTGCCGGGCTCGGCTTGCAGCGACACCGCGCGAAGCGCCTGCGCGGCGCCGTAATGCAGATCGATGTCCGTTACTTTGAGCATCGTTACATCCTTCGTCACCTCACCCTTCGAGACGGCCCTTCGGGCCTCCTCAGCATGAGGTGACATTTTAGCCTCATCCTGAGGTGCCGCGCGAAGCGCGGCGTCTCGAAGGATGAGGTGAGAATCCTCAGCGCCCCAAATACACCTCGATCACCCGCTCGTTCGCCGAGACCTGATCGATCGAACCTTCGGCGATCACCGAACCCTCGTGCAGCACCGTGACCTTGACGCCGAGCTCGCGCACGAAGGTCATATCGTGCTCGACCACGACCACGGTGCGGTCGCGGTTGATCTCCTTGAGCAGCCGCGCGGTTTGTTCCGTCTCGGCGTCGGTCATGCCGGCCACCGGCTCGTCGACGAGCAGAAGCTTCGGCTCCTGCGCCAGCAGCATGCCGATTTCGAGCCATTGTTTCTGGCCGTGCGAAAGGCTGCCGGCGAACCGGTCGCGCGCATCGGTCAGGCGAATGGTCTCGAAGAGGCGCTCGATACGCGTGCGTTCTTCCGCGCTCTCGCGCCACACGATCGCCGAACGCGCGCGGCGGTCGCCCTTGAGCGCAAGCCGCAGATTGTCCTCGACGGTATGCATATCGAAGACGGTCGGCTTCTGAAATTTACGCCCAATGCCGAGTTCGGCGATTTCGGTCTCATCGAGCCGCGACAAATCGAAGGCGCCGTCAAAAAATACATCGCCATCGTCGGGCCGCGTCTTGCCGGTGACGACATCCATCATCGTCGTCTTGCCGGCGCCGTTCGGACCGATGATCGCGCGCATCTCGCCAGGCTCGACCGCGAGCGAAAGATTATTGAGCGCGCGGAAGCCGTCGAAGGAGACGGTGACGCCGTTGAGGTAGAGCAAGGTTGTGGTCGTGCGCGCGTCCATCGATCTCACTCCGCCGGTCTTGCCGCGGGCCTCCTCACCGGCCCGTTCCGGCGCAAGGCCGCATATTCGCGCCGCGTGCGCCACCAATGCTCGATCGTGCCGACGATGCCGCGCGGCAGTAATAGCGTCACCGCAACGAACAGCCCGCCGAGCACGAACAGCCAATACGGCGCGAGGAGCCCGGTCGTGAACGTGGTTTTGGCGTAGTTTACGAGGATGGCGCCGAGCACCGCGCCGGTGAGCGTACCGCGGCCGCCGACGGCAACCCAGATCACCGCCTCGATGGAATTGGCCGGCGCGAATTCGCTCGGATTAATAATGCCGACCTGCGGCACGTAGATTGCACCGGCGACGCCGGCCATGCAGGCGGACAAGGTGAATACGAAGAGCTTGTAGGATTCAACGCGATAGCCGAGGAAACGCGTGCGCGCCTCGGCGTCACGGATCGCGACCAGCACCTTGCCGAATTTCGAGGTCACCAGCATACGGCAGATGATGAAGCCGAGCGCCAGCGCCACGCACGAGGATGCAAACAGCGCCGCGCGCGTCGCGTCGGACTGCACGTTGAAGCCGAATATGTCCTTGAAGTCGGTGAGCCCGTTATTGCCGCCAAATCCGAAATTGTTGCGGAAGAAGCCGAGCATCAGCGCGAATGTCATCGCTTGCGTGATGATGGAGAGATAGACGCCGGTGACCCTTGAGCGGAACGCGAACCAGCCGAACACGAAAGCGAGCGCGCCAGGCACCAGCAGGATCATTAGCGCCGCATAGGCAAACCATTCAAAGAAGTACCAGTAGAGCGGTAATTCCTTCCAGTTCAGGAACACCATGAAGTCGGGTAAAATCGGATGCGCGTAGACGCCGCGCGTCCCAATCTGCCGCATCAAATACATGCCCATGGCATAGCCGCCGAGCGCGAAAAAGGCCCCGTGCCCAAGCGAGAGAATGCCGCAATAGCCCCAGATCAGATCGATCGACAGCGCCAGTAGCGCGAAGCAAACATATTTACCGAACAGCGAAACGAGATAGGTCGGCACATGCAGCGGCGACGATGCCGGCACCAGCAGATTGAGCGCGGGAACGAGGATCGCGGCCGCGATGACGATGGCGAGGAATATCGTCGCGCCGCGATCGAGCGAGCGGAGGAGCGGGCCGGCGATCATGGCAGGCGCTCCACGTCACCGCGTTCCCCGGGCGCAGCGCAGCACATCGTGCTGCGCTGCAGACCCGGGGTCCAGAACTCCGAAACGAAACGAGTCTGGGTCTCGGATCTGCGGCGCACCGCTTTGCGCTGCGCCGCGTCCGGGACACGAATTGATGATTGCCGTGCGCGACTCATGTCTCCACCGCCCGGCCCTTGAGCGCGAACAATCCGCGCGGACGCTTCTGGATGAAGAGAATGATGAGGACGAGGATCGCGATCTTGCCGAGCACGGCGCCGGCAAACGGTTCGAGGAACTTGTTGGCGACGCCGAGCGCGAATGCGCCGACCAGCGTGCCCCAGAGGTTGCCGACACCGCCGAACACGACGACCATGAAGCTGTCGATGATGTAGCCCTGGCCGAGATTGGGTGAGACGTTGTCGATTTGCGACAACGCAACGCCCGCGATGCCGGCGATGCCCGAACCGAGACCGAAGGTCAGCGCGTCGATGCGGCTGGTGCGGATACCCATGGCGGCGGCCATCGGGCGGTTCTGCGTCACCGCCCGCATTTCGAGCCCGAGCCGCGTGAAGCGCAGCAATGCAAGCAACGCGGCAAACACGGCGAGCGTGAACACGATGATCCACAGCCGGTTGTAAGTAACGTTGATCTGGCCGATCTCGAAGGCGCCGCTCATCCACGACGGATTGCCTACTTCGCGATTGGTTGGGCCAAAAATAGTTCGCACCGCCTGTTGAAGAATGAGCGAGAGGCCCCAGGTCGCAAGCAGGGTTTCCAAGGGGCGGCCATAGAGGAAGCGAATGATGCCGCGCTCGATCAGGATTCCAACCGCGCCCGAGACAAGGAATGCGAGCGGCACTGCGATCAGCAGCGAGTAATCGAACAGGGCCGGATTGTTTACACGGATCGTCTCCTGCACAACGAAGGTCGTGTAGGCGCCGAGCATCACCATCTCGCCATGCGCCATGTTGATCACGCCCATCACACCGAATGTGATGGCAAGCCCGATCGCCGCGAGCAGCAGCACGGAGCCAAGCGAGAGCCCGTACCAGGTGTTTTGCACCGCAGTCCACATGACGAGCTGATTTTCGATTGAGCCCACCGCGTCCTTGGCGGCGCGCGCAACCGCTTGCGGCGTGTCGGCCGGCAAGCTCGACAGGAGCGAGAGGGCTTCCTGATCACCGCGCGCCTTGACCGTGCCCACGGCTTCGAGCTTCTCCACCTCGCTGACATCGGGCTTGTAGAGAAGCACGGCGGCGCGGGCTTCCTGGAGCGCGCGCTTGACCTTTGCGTCGGTCTCCTTGCCGATGGCGGTCTGCAGCGCCGGCAGCGCATTCGCATCGCGCGACTTGAACACCGCCTGCGCCGCCTCATAGCGCTTACCCGCATCGGATGACAGCAGCGTCATTCCACCGAGTGCCGCCTCAATAACCCGGCGAAGACGATTGTTGATGCGCACGGTCGTCAGATCGGCCGGCGGCGCAGCTTCTGCCTTGCCCGTCGCGGCATCGAGAATGCGTCCGCCGGTATCCTTGATAAAAGCTCTTTTGCTAGCCGGATCGTAAAACAAACGCGCATCTTGCAGCGCCTCGATCACCGCAGCCGCATTGGGGTTGCCGCTCGCTGCGACCGCGCCAATTCCCGCCTCGGTCTCGCTAAACGAGTCGGCGGAGAATTTCCGCAAAGTGTCTTCAAAGGTCTGGGCGTTTCCGGGCGCCGCTGCGAAGCAGAGGCCAAACAGCAGCACGCACGCGACCAGACGATCGCATAACATTCGCATCCCAATTGGTCCCGGCATTACGTGAACCGGAGGCGGCGGGTGAGCGCCGCCTCCGGGAAGTGTCGCAAGAGCGGGGCTATCCTAACTCAGGCGCCGCCGCATTTGTTGGTCTTGGTGTTGAAGTTTCCGCACTTTTTGCCAACCCAGTCGCCGATCAGGTCTTTCGATTCCGGAAGTTCCTTCGACCATGCATCGCCCGGGACGAGGCCGGGGGTCTTCCACACCACGTCGAACTGACCATCGCCGCGCACCTCGCCGATGAAAACCGGCTTGGTGATGTGATGGTTTGCCAACATTTCCGATACGCCGCCGGTCAGGTTCGGCGCCTTGATGCCGGGCAGCGCGTCGATCACCTTGTTGGGATCGGTCGTGCCGACTTTCTTCACCGCCTCGACCCACATGGCAAAGCCGATCACATGAGCTTCCATCGGATCGTTGGAGACGCGCTTCGGATTCTTGGTGAAGGCCTTCCACTTCGCCGTAAATTCCTTGTTACCCGGCGTGCTGATCGATTCAAAGTAATTCCACGCGGCGAGATGGCCGATAAGCGGCTTGGTATCGACGCCGGCCAGCTCTTCCTCACCAACCGAGAAGGCGACGACGGGAATGTCCTTCGCCTTGACGCCCTGGTTGCCGAGCTCCTTGTAGAACGGCACGTTGGCGTCGCCGTTGATGGTGGAGACCACCGCCGTCTTCTTGCCCTCGGAGCCGAACTTCTTGATCGCGGCGACGCGGGTCTGCCAGTCGGCATGGCCGAACGGCGTGTAGTTGATGGAAATGTCTTCGGGCTTCACGCCCTTCGACTTCAGATAGGCTTCGAGAATCTTGTTGGTCGTGCGCGGATAGACGTAGTCGGTGCCTTCGAGCACCCAGCGCTGCACCTTCTCTTCCTTCATCAGGTAATCGACCGCCGGGATCGCCTGCTGGTTCGGTGCGGCGCCGGTATAGAAGACGTTACGCTCGCTTTCCTCGCCCTCGTATTGCACGGGATAGAACAGGATCGAGTTGAGCTCCTTGAACACGGGCAGCACGGATTTGCGCGAGACCGAGGTCCAGCAGCCGAACACAGCCGCGACCTTGTTCTTCGAGAT
>JACQTM010000171.1 GCA_016210825.1 Hyphomicrobiales bacterium | reverse complement strand
TTGTGCCTCCGCGGCATTCACTGCTGGCGTAATCTTGGTCTCGACGGGTGGTGCGGACTTGGCTCGTGCCATTGGCTATCTCCGATGAAAGTCGGCTCGCACCGTTAACGGGCGCGCGCTTCCTGTGCTGCAATCAGACTGCGATAAACTTGGTCGGCGATGCCAATGCCGCCCTGCTTGGTGAATGACTTCGCATATTCGTCGGTGAGCAATGAGCGCCATACGCCGACCGCAGGTCCGCCGCCAAACGGGCCTTCGCCCTCGATGCTGGTAAACATCTGCTGGAACATGCTGTTGAGGAATACCGCCTCGAAATCCTGCGCGGCACTGCGCGCCTTATCGGCGAGCGCAAAGCCGGCCTTGGCGCGCTGCAACGCCGAATCGATCACCGCACTCGCATATGAGCTGGAACTGACCGGGAGTGACGCGGGCGCCGCCGTCATCACATCACCTCAATATCGGCCTGGATGGCGCCCGCGGCCTTGATCGCCTGCAGGATGGCGATGAGGTCGCGCGGGCCGATGCCGAGGGCGTTAAGGCCGTCGACGAGCTGCTGCAGCGAGACGCCTTCCTTGACGAGGGCGAGCTTTTTACCTTCCTCCTGCACGCCGATGCGCGTGCGCGAAACGGTTTTGGTCTCGCCGCGCGAAAACGGCGCCGGTTGGCTGACCTGTTGTGACTCGGAAATGGTCACGGTGAGATTTCCCTGCGCCACCGCAACCATCGACACGCGCACGTCACGGCCCATGACGATAATGCCGGAACGCTCATCGATTACGATCTTTGCGGCAAGGTCAGGCTCGATCTGTAATTGCTCGATCTCGGTGAGCAGGGCGACGACATTGCCCTGGAAATTCTGCGGAACTGAGACTTGCACGGTCGAGGCATCGAGCGGTTCGGCGGTCGGCGCGCCGATGAAATCGTTGACCGCCGCGGCGATCCGTTTTGCAGTGGTGAAATCCGAATTGCGCAATGCAAGCCGGATATGGGGTAGGCGGTTGAGCTGAAATTCGATCTCGCGCTCGATGATCGCGCCATTAGCGATGCGGCCGACCGTCGGCACTCCGCGCACGATTTTCGCAGCCTCGCCCTCGGCCTGGAAACCGCCAATTGCAACCGAACCCTGCGCCACCGAGTAGACATTACCGTCGGCGCCGAGCAAGGGCGTGACCAGCAGCGTGCCGCCTTGCAGACTCTTGGCATCGCCGAGCGCGGAGACGGTAACGTCAATGCGCGTGCCCTGCGTGCCGAACGCCGGCAGGTTGGCCGTGACCATGACCGCGGCGACATTGCCGGTGCGCAATTGCTGGCCGCGGATGTTTACGCCGAGACGTTCCAGCATCGCGGTGAGCGACTGCTTGGTGAAGGGAATGTTGTTGAGCGTGTCGCCGGTGCCGTTGAGGCCGACGACGAGGCCGTAGCCGATTAACTGGTTCTGGCGCACGCCTTCGATATTGGCGAGATCCTTGATGCGCGACGTCGCCATGGCTGGCGACGCAGCCACGAGCGTGACCAGGACCGCCAGCAATACGGCGCGTGCCGAAACTGCAAAGTTTCGCATTTTTCGCTCCCCACCAAACACGCTCGGTCTCAAGCTCCCACAAGTGACCGGGCCGCCATTGGGAATGCGAAAGGCGTGCCAGAGCTTGGCGCGCGCAATTGTGTTGAAAACAAAGGACATTCGCGACACGCGGTCGGTCCTCACTAGTTTTCCGTCGGTAGGCCTTGCCGGTGCCGGCAGTATTTGCCGGGTGATTTAAGGAAACGTTAACCATGGGCGCTCAGTCTCGAACGTTATCGAAGCCGGGGAACGACTCGGGCGGGGGCTTTTCGCCATGCGCATTCAGGGACCGAATTCGACGGCGCTCGCCAAGGTGGCGGCGCCCGCTTCGCGTCGCGCCGCTGCCGGCGGCTTCTCGGTAACGGGGCAGGACGCTGCAAATGCGCCTTCACCCTCGATCAACCTTCGTACTGTCGGTAGCATTGATGCGCTCGTCGCCTTGCAAGGTCTCGACGATCCGACCGAACGCCGCAAACGCGCGATCGCGCGCGGGCGTACGGCTCTCGATGTGCTCGACGACCTCAAACTCGGCTTCATTTCCGGTACGATCGATCAATCGACATTGCTTCGCCTGCGAGCCGCCACGGCCGATCTTCGCGAGGAGACAGGCGACAACGCACTCGACCAGGTGCTGGCGGAAATCGAGCTTCGCCTGGAGGTCGAAATCGCGAAGATAACGCCGCGCTGAGGCGGTAAAGCCACACCCGGCAAACCCGTAAAATACGCAAAAGCCTTAATCTTCAGGCACATCGCCTGGCGCCCGGCACAGCCGGGACGGTCGAATTCCTGTTGTCCGGCCTTCGGCCCGCCGCTATAAGCTTCGCCCCGCGAGGGGAGGACGACTCGCAAGTAAGACAAGCCTAATAAGGCAGGGAGTTAAAAAAGAATGCTCCGGGAGAAGACCAAGATTTACCGGCCTTCCGACAAGGAGCCTTTCATGAACGAGAAGCAGCGGGAGTATTTCCGCGCCAAGCTGCTCGCCTGGAAGGAGGAAATCCTCAAAGAGGCCCGCGAAACACTTCAGCACCTACAGGACGAGAATCAGAACCATCCGGACCTCGCTGACCGTGCATCATCGGAGACCGATCGCGCCATTGAACTGCGCGCTCGCGATCGCCAGCGAAAGTTGATCGCCAAGATCGAAGCCGCCTTGCATCGCATCGAAGATGGTACCTACGGCTATTGCGAGGAGACCGGTGAGCCGATCTCAATCAAGCGGCTCGAGGCGCGTCCGATCGCGACGCTTTCGGTGGAGGCCCAGGAGCGTCACGAGCGGCGCGAACGGGTCTATCGCGACGAGTGACGGTATTTTCGCATTCCAATCGCGCGCTTTCTTCGGCGGTGCATCATTGACCAAGATCAAGGTATCAAGCGCAGCGATCATCGATTCTCAATATTGATGACTAGAACGGCGCTGCTGGCTGCCCGCAATGTCCCGCGTTATACGTCCTATCCGACTGCGCCGCATTTTCGTGCGACAGTCGGACCTGACATATATGCACAATGGCTTTCGCAATTATCCGCCTCGGCGACGTTGTCGCTCTATATCCACGTTCCGTTTTGCACCGAGCTCTGCCTTTATTGCGGCTGCCACACAAAAGCTGTGCGCCGGCGCGATCCGGTCGAACGCTACGCAAGTCGATTGATCGATGAGATCGCACTCGTCGGCGCTACCGCCGGCCGGCGCAAGGTCGTGCATCTGCATTGGGGCGGCGGCACACCATCGATCTTGAACGAAGCCTGGCTCGCACGGATCACGGCCAAGATCGCCGGAACATTCGATCTTTCGGAGCTCAGGGAGTATGCGATTGAACTCGATCCGCGCCGTCTGACGCGACCATTGGTGCGCGAGCTCGCGATCATCGGCATCAATCGCGCTAGTCTCGGTGTCCAGGATTTCTCTCCGCGCGTTCAGCGGGCTATCGGCAGAATACAATCCTTCGACGTGGTGGCACGCGCGGCGGAATTGCTGCGCGAAGCCGGGATCACGCAACTTAATTTCGATTTAATGTATGGGCTGCCGAAACAGACCACCGAAGATGTAATTCACAGCGCGAGGCTTGCCGCCTCGTTGCATCCGCAGCGAATCGCCCTATTCGGCTATGCGCATGTGCCATGGTTCAAGAAGCATCAGCGCTTGATCGATGCATCGGATCTGCCGTCGGCGTCGAAGCGCGTTGCGCAAATGCGGGCTGCGGTGGAAACGCTCTCCGGTTGCGGCTATCAACCGATTGGCCTTGACCATTTCACCAAACCCGATGACGAACTCGCCGTTGCTGCACGCGCCGGGCGTCTGCGTCGAAACTTTCAAGGTTATACCACGGACTGCGCTGATGCATTGATCGGTCTTGGCGCATCGGCAATCGGGCAATTACCGCAAGGTTACGTGCAAAATACCGTCGATATCGCGGGCTATTCGCGCCTCGTGGAAACCGGCTGTTTTGCCACCGCCAAGGGAATCGCGTTCACCGGAGATGATACACAGCGGGGTTCGATCATTGAGCGGCTGATGTGCGATCTGAGCGTTGATCTTGAGCGCATCAGCGGCGATTCCGGAGCTGCAACGCATTTCGCACGCGAGATCGACACGCTCGCCCCGCTCGTGCACGACGGGATCGTGCGAATTGAGGGCAACCGAATTGTCGTGCGCGAGGAGGGGCGGCCATTCGTGCGGCTCGTCGCTGCCGCTTTCGACAAATATCTCGCCGCGAGCAAGACGCCGTATTCCGCCGCGGTGTAGCGGCGGCGAAACTCATTACCACAAAAGCGAGCACGGCCTCCGGCGGGGAGGGCCGGAGGCCGCGTCATGCCGCCACTCCAATGCGCGCAAACCGGAGCGGCGTGGGAGCCCGTTTTCTTCCCGAAACGCGGGAGAGGGCCGTTAAGAAAACTCAGAACGGCAGAAGGACGTCAAACACTTGCGTTCCGTAACGCGGCTGCTGCACGTCGGTGATTTGGCCGCGGCCGCCATAGGCAATGCGCGCCTGGGCGATCTTGGTCGACTCGATCGTATTGTCACTCTCGATATCTTCCGGCCGCACAATGCCGGCCACGATGAGCTCGCGCACCTCGAAATTGACCCGCACTTCCTGTTTGCCCTCGATGACCAGATTGCCGTTGGGCAGCACCTGCGTCACGACGCCGGCGATGTTGGTCGTAATATCTTCCTTGCGGTCAACCGAACCCTTGCCTTCCAACGTCGTCGTGCCGTCCGCGGTAACGATCGGGCCTGGCGTAGGCACGCCTTTCGTGCCGATTGCAAGAAGCGGTGGAAGCACCTTTTTGTTGAGATAAAAGTCGGTCGCGGAATCGATGGTATCCTTGCGGCTGCGCTGCGTTTCGTTATCGATCGCCGCCTTGTCGGTAATCTTCACTTTCACGGTAAGAATGTCGCCGACCTGATGCGCGCGCTGGTCCTTAAAGAATGCGCGCGAGCCGTTACGCCAAAGCGAGTTCGGATTGTAAGAGGCAGGCTGCGCCATCGGCATTGGCATCTGCACCGGTTTATAGCCCGGTGTGGTAGTCGGATTTTCGATTGCCGAAAGTTTTGGCTGTTCGCCGATATTCTTCAAGCGGTCGAGCGCCGAGCAATTGGCGAGCAACAGCGCGAGCGCGGGAGCGCAGAGGCTGGATGATAAACGCATAAGCGACACCTTCGATTGCGACATGATTCTTACTCGACGCGGCTATCGCGCCGCGCTTTCCAGTTTCGACGGATTAGCGGAAATGTTGGCCGCGAGCTGCGGCTTCAAACCGGCCACGGTGACGCGGCCAGGCGCAGTGACGATACCCTGAATGGTCCGCTTCGACTGTACGTTGAGGACGGAGACGATATCGCCCTCGGTACCGGATTCGAGCGCCTTGCCGCGCAGCGTCAGCAGGACGCCAGGAACCTGGTAAACAATAGTCACGGTTTCATTGCGCACGACATATTCCGGCTTCATCAGGTCGCTACTGCGTACGATCTGGCCTGCTGTTAGCGCGCGTTTCGCCGCAAGCCCAATGATGGCTTGCGGTCCACGCAGCACGTCGCTGCTGACTTCGGCACGTGGGCGTTTCTCGATGGCGATATCGGCGGCACGCACCACGTCGCCACGGGCGAGGGGGCGGACGATAACGGCGGTCTCGGCAGTGTCGGCGGCGCTGCCGGTGAAACGCAGGGGATATTTCTTAGCCACGGCGCTGCCGGGAATTTCGAATACAACATCGAAGCGCCTGGTGCGGCGGTCGAAGCTCAGCCGCGCGATTTCCGGATCCGAGGTCGCCACGGCTTCGACGTGCAAGCTGCGCGCTTCGCCGTCGAGCGTCACGGTTATGTCGCGCGCCTCGCCGAAACCATGTTTGCCGGCTAGTGCACGGACGATGCGAGATTCAATATGTTCCGGCGTGATGGCGCGACTTGCCCTTGTCACCGCAACCTCGTTCAACCCGTGGGTTTCGATACCGATGACGTCGTGCGACCGCAGCGCCTCGATCACGCGCGCAGCCGGGACAGTGCCGGTCTGGCCGAGATCGGGCGCGCGGAAGACCGCGACATTGGCGGCAACACCCGCATGTTCCACGAGATCGCCAATGCGCACGATCTCGCCTGTAACCGTGACCGCGGCCTTGAGCGACGGCGGCATGAGTGCGCCCGCGTCTTGCGCGGTTGCCTGCGTACAAGCGAACGCGGATATGACGGCGGCAACGAAGACGAATCTTGTGGCCCAATCCATGATCGATTCTCCCCGGCGCATCACGAGCGCAGCAGGTTGGAGGTCGCCGATAGCATTTGATCTGCGGCGCTGATGACTTTGGAATTCATCTCGTAGGCCCGCTGCGCGGCGATCAGATCGGAGATTTCACTTACCGCCTCGACATTGGCCTGTTCGAGGTTGCCTTGCTGCAGATTGCCGAAACCCTCGGTTCCTGGATTGCCGTTCTGTGCAGGCCCGGACGCCGGTGTCTCGAAATATAGGCTGTCGCCGATCGCCTGTAGACCGGCTTTGTTGATGAAAATCCCAAGTTCGATCTGACCGACCTGGGTCGGCGTCGTCGAACCGGGCAATGTTGCGCTCACCTGGCCTTGCGCATTGATGGTGACCGAAGTGGCGTTTTGCGGCAGCGTGATGCCGGGCGAAACGACGTTGCCTTGCGCGGTGACAATGCGGCCCTGTGCGTCGACTTCGAATGAGCCGTCGCGGGTATAGGCGGTTCGTCCGTCGGGCAACTGGATCTTGAAGAATCCCTCGCCACGGATTGCGACGTCGAAATCCTTTCCCGTCTGCACCAGCGAGCCTTGCGTCATCAGCCGCGGTGTGCCGACGGTCTTGACGCCGGAGCCGAGCTCGATGCCGGCAGGAAGGATGTTGCCCTGGTCCGACGTTTGCGTACCGACCCGGCGCACGTGCTCGTAGAGCAGATCTTGAAATTCCGCGCGCTGGCGCTTGTAGCCGGTCGTGCGCATGTTGGCGATATTGTTGGAGATGACCTGAACGTTGAGTTCCTGGGCGATCATTCCAGTTGCTGCGGTATGGAGAGCTCGCATTTTCGTATCTCCTGATCGATCGTCGCGTTACACTGGAACTTCGGCGAGCCGCTCGATCGCCGTACGACGTTGCTCGTTCTGGCTTTGCAACAATGAGGCGGTATTGGTGTAGCTGCGGGTGACCTCGATCATGCGCGTCATTTCGATCACGCCGCGCACGTTTGATTTTTCAATCGTGCCTTGTACGACATTGACGTTCTCTGCCGGGCGCGCTTCGAGCCCATTGGGCGCGCGGAATGTGCTGCCGCCGTCCTTCTGCAGCCGCTGCGGGTTGTCGAAGGTGACAAGCCGTAACTTGCCGCGCGTACCCCCCGGCACCGAAATCGATCCGTCGCGGCCAATGGTGATGTCGCGGTCGCCGCTTTGGAATTGCACCGGGCCGGATTCGCCGATGACGCGATGCCCCTCGCTAGTCACGAGTTCGCCCGTCGCGTTGATTTGCAACGCACCGTTACGCGTGAAGCGGTCACCGCGCGGCGTTTGCACGACCAGGAATGCCTTGCCGTCGATTGCGACATCGAGCGGGTTTCCGGTCTGATTGACTGTTCCTTGGCTCATGTCGTGCCAGGTGGAGCGGTCCTGCACGAAACTCAGGCGGCGATCCCGACCGGTGAATTGATTCTGCCGGGCGTTCGGGCTGAGGTACTCCTCGAATACCGCGCCGTCGGCCTTGTATCCGCTGGTATTGAGGTTGGCGATGTTGTTGGCGACGACGTCCAGTTCGCGGTGCAGGCTCACCTGCCGCGACAGTCCGATGAGAAGCGCATTCTCCATGGACCAAACTCCCCTTATCCGGCTTTGGGCTGCCCTCCCGAGGCGAGCCCGCGGCGTGCGGCTCTCCCAAGCCGCACACGAGGTCTTTTGCAGAGCTCGTGCCAAAGGGAAAAACAAATTAGAATCAATGGCTTGACCGAATTCGCCCAGCTTGCGGGGCGGCAAGATGTGTAAGTCTCGGCGGTTTCCGCCCGGCAAAAACTGCCGCCTCCGAGACCTAGAAAGCTTCCGTTAACCATTCGCCCCGTAACCTGATACCGGGCGCTGAAGGCCGTGCCCGCGGCTCTTTGTCTTGCGTCACGCCGCGTCGCGGCTGCGCGCGATTCGACCGGGGATCAAGACATGGCATTGAAGCCAAAAAAGCCGAGCGCCAAAGCTGAAGCAGAAGTCGAAGACATCGAAGAGGGAGACGAGGGAGAAGCCGAAGCCGCAGCAAAGCCAAAATTCAAAAAACCGCCGCTCAAGCTCATCATCATCGCGGCGGCGGCATTTCTGGTAATCGGCGCCGGCGGCACCGGCGCTTATTTGATTCTCGGCGCCGCCAAGGCGAGCAACGATGCGAGCGCCGCTCAGATCAAACCTGCCGTATTCCTCGATCTACCCGATGTACTCGTCAATCTTTCCAATTCCGGCAGCGATCGCACGCAATATCTCAAGGTCAAGGTGGTTTTGGAATTGCCCGAACAGGCCATGATCCAGCAAGTCCAGCCGGTGATGCCGCGCGTAATGGATGCCTTTCAAACGTATTTACGCGAATTACGCCCGACCGATCTCGATGGTTCCGCCGGCCTTTACCGGCTCAAGGAAGAATTGACGCGCCGGGTCAACGCCGCCGTCGCGCCGAATCGCATCAACGCCGTGTTGTTCAAGGAAATCATCGTGCAATGAGCGGCAAAATGCATGGCAACTAGGGACCAGACCGAGCAAGACGCGCTCGCTGCCGAATGGGGGCTCGCTCTCGATGCCGAGGGTGACACGGCGGCTCCGGCTGCGCCGCGCGAAGAAAGCGGTATAAAAGCCGACGAAACCAGTCACGAGCAACTGGCCGATCAATGGTCGGCCATAGTCGACGACAGGGGGCAATTCGCACAAGGCGTGGGTAAGGGCGGTGCCGATCGAATCCTCACACAAGAGGAAATCGACGGTCTGCTCGGTTTCTCCATTGACGATATCAGTCTCAATGAGAATTCCGGCATCCGCGCGATCATCGATTCGGCGATGGTCTCCTACGAGCGCCTGCCGATGCTGGAAATCGTCTTTGACCGGCTGGTGCGGTTGCTGACGACTAGCTTGCGAAATTTTACTTCGGACAATGTCGAAGTATCGCTTGATCGCATCACCTCGGTACGCTTCGGCGATTACCTCAATTCCATTCCGCTGCCCGCCATTCTCGCCGTGTTCAAGGCTGAGGAGTGGGACAATTACGGCCTGTTCACCGTCAATTCGACGCTGATCTATTCGATCATCGACGTGCTCCTCGGCGGCCGCCGTGGCCAAGCCGCGATCCGTATCGAGGGCCGACCTTACACGACGATCGAGACTAATCTCGTCAAGCGCATGATCGAGGTGATCCTCGCCGACGCCGAACTCGCCTTCAAGCCGCTGTCGCCGGTAAAATTCAATATCGACCGCCTCGAGACCAATCCGCGCTTTGCCGCGATTTCCCGGCCGGCCAACGCCGCTATCCTGGTGCGGCTGCGCATCGACATGGAGGATCGCGGCGGCACCGCCGAATTACTCTTGCCCTACGCCACCATCGAACCAATCCGCGGCGTGCTGCTGCAGATGTTCATGGGTGAAAAGTTCGGCCGCGATCCGACTTGGGAAGGTCATCTCGCCACCGAAATCGGGCGAGCTCAGATTGCGGTCGATGCTGTGCTCTATGAAGCAAAATTGCCGCTCAAACGGATGATGACGCTCGAGATCGGCGACACACTCACGCTTGAGCTTCGCCCCGATACGCCTGTCACTGTGCGCTGCGGCGACGTTACCTTGACCGAAGGCCGCATGGGCCGCGTCGGCGATCGGGTCGCCGTGCGCGTCAGTAAACCGCTACGCAAGCCGCGTACGACGCTTGCAATGTTCGAGAATGCGGACGAACCGGCAAGCCGCATGGAGGCGCCATGACCAATGTTCTTGGAATGACGATCGAGAGCTTGGTCGCAATCCTGCTCTTACTCACCATCCTCTACTGCGTGCGGCTCAATAACGGGCTCAAGCAACTCAAGGCCGATGAGCGGACGATGAAAGGGACGATCGCGGAACTTGTCACCGCTACCGCGAATGCCGAGCGCGCCATCGCCGGATTGAAGGCGACCTTGTCGGAATGCGACAAGGGCCTCGACGGCCGCCTGAAAAATGCCGAGCGATTATCTAACGATCTCGCGCGCCAGCTCGAGGCCGGGGGCGCTATTCTCAGCCGGCTAATGCAGATCGCGGGAGCCACGCGCAAGCCCGCTGAAGACGCGGAGAAGCCCGCCGCGCCCGACGCCAAGGCGGTGGTCGCCGCGGCGCAGGCCTTCGCCGAGCGCGCCCGTAAGCGGGCAGGTGGCCTCGCTGCATGATTGACCATCTGCGCGACTTGCGGTTGCTGCCGGTCGTGCTATTCGCCGCCGGCTGCCTGTTCGCCCTAAAAATCATCGGGCTCATTTCCGATGGCGGCTATACGCTCGGCGCGGGCC